>NZ_JBLSDG010000009.1:0-54029 GCF_052315375.1 Caldiplasma sukawensis | reverse complement strand
GAACGCATGAACAAGGAGATAAGAAGAAGGATCAAGATCATTGATTCAATGCCTTCTGAAGAGAGTGCAATGAAGATCATTTATCTGAGGGCAGCAGAGATAAATGACAAATGGTCAATGAGATCATTGAGGGGATATTATAAATGCATTGATGAGATTAAGGAAATGTTCCAAAGGAGGTATCCTTTATAAATACACAACATTTGGGACACTATGATAAATTTCCAGTGTTTATCATCATAAATATTAAAATAATCGATAAAATTTTATTCACGGAATTAAAAAAAATAATTATATGTTTTATTTTAGTTTAATGAAAAAATTGCATTAATTTTTTGTAACTATTGAGTACAATGATGAAATGATAATAGAGGCAAACATCAGAAAGAGTCCGCCTAGTAATGGATACAATGAGATCACCAACATTTCAGGTATACCTGAAATGCCAGAGAGTATTTTCACAAGAGAGAAAAGATATGACTCGTTATATCTAAAGTAGGGTAACAGAAAGCTAAGGAAACCTATTAAGAAAAAGACTGCATATTCTCTTTTTCTTTTGAAAGGAAAGAAGAAGAAAGCAGGTATAAATGCAAATATTACGTTGTGAAGAAAATAAGATACTAATATTGATGCTACGATCCCAGATATTAAAAAGGCAATGGATATTTTAATGTTCATACTTTATCACCACCACTGTTTTTTGATTATTCATTATGTAATATTGATGATTCAACCAATGATCCAACTGATTTTTGAACCAGTAGCTAAGCACGTTTTCGCTTGGACCCCCTGGAAAAACGCCAAGAAATACCTTTTTTTCTGGTATTGAGATTTCCCTTAGTGAAGAGCCAATCTGAACATAAGGTAAAGGATATTGTAGAACACGAGGGGTGTATCCTACACTAACCGTATGTCTCCCACCCCATATGGGTATTGGTCCGATTGAAAGTTGAGGAAGTTGTGTTAGGCTCTCTATTTCAAGTAAATGAGCATTCCCCCAGTTCCAGTTTGAAACGTTTCCGATTTTTGAGTCCATAAAGGAAATTGCCATTTTGAAAGCCTGGATGACTGTAGAACTGAAATTTCCGTTGTACCAGGAAGAGTTTGGATAATTTTTAGCAAGATAAATCGCAGTATTTGTATATGGATTTGGAACAATATTTAGCAAACCCGATTTCTCATAAATTCTATTAAATGATATATTGTATATTGCAGCTGTCAAATAAAGATAAACTGTAGGATTTTTCATATCCTGATAATATGAAAAATTCCAGTTTTTCAAAAGATTTAAAGCATAACTCTCTGTGTAGTTAATATTTGTTAAATTTTCCAAGGGCTTCAATATCAATGGGAGATATTGTGATGCCCAATAATCGGTTACATTTGACTGAAGTTCCTCCATATCAGTAAGATTCATTTTATTATGAGATTGTATAAAATGGTATATTGACTCAGCTCTTCCCCCACTTGCCCAGTATGAACCAACAAATGGGAATGGGTAATTTTTGCCAACGGTTGGCTGATTTGGAGCAAACATGTAACCTCGTTCTGGGTTTACCTGCTGTGGGAGATATTTGAATGGAACATAACCGTCTGGTTCATATTTTGAGGAGGACCCATTTAGTAGTGATACTGATCCAACAACCTTAACATTCTTTCCGTCAGGTAATGTTTCATTTATCAATGGATATCCACCTGCAGTTATGTATCCCGCATGATGCAGTGAAACCAATGCAAAATTCTGAGGAGGTGCTGGTCCCCAGAATTTCAGTGCATTCATCATCTCAGAATAATTGCTTGCCATATCCAGTTTTATTTCAGCAAGTAAATCAAGTGATGGATACCTGGAATCCCAATTTAAGCTTATTCCATACCTGTTGTTTCTTGCTATAAGTGGACCATTATTTGTACAGTATACAACATAATGGTTTCCATCCTGTGTGTAAGAGCATTCTGTCATGTTAACAAAATTCCCGTTGTATAGGTATGTATTGTTTTGAAGAGTTTCCAGATAATCATTGGCTGAATTTCCTTCTGGAGTAGTTAGTCCAAAAGATGTGTTTGAAGTGTGGCCTATAAGTACACCTGGAACACCTGCCAAACCCCAACCTGTAACATTCATTTGATTGTCAACCAATTGAAAAGGAATCCATAAGGATGGAGCAAGCAGAGGCAGATGTGGATCATTGGCAAGCATATTTTCATTGCATAATGAATAATTAGATGTGATAATCCAGCTGTTTGATCCCACAGGAGATGACCAGTCATGTGAACCGGGCAATGCATAAGGATCGCTTATGTTGTTATACGCACTCAGGATGAGATTGTATGAATCATTGAGAATTTTCCCACTTATGCCCGTAGCCCAGCTTGAAAACCAATCCTGATTCCAGAAATATGAAACATTAATTCCTTGATCAGTCAAATTGTAACCGTTAACTGTTCCTGAGCCTGGAACCATTGTTATATTTTCAGTATAATAAGGATAGTATGGCCATATTTGTGAATAATTAGTGTATCCAAGTTTAATTTCAAACATATCTGATTGAAGAACTGAACAGGCACCTGTTGCAAGGCTCCAGGACATATACTGTTGCCATACAAGGGAATCAAATACACTCCATAAAAATGGCTTTACTCCAAGTAGTTTGAAGCCAAGGATGTATTTAGATTGTGAAGAATTTATAAATGCGTTGACACCATTTGCATAATCCTGCAAATAACCATAGCATGTGGGATAATTTGTCTTCAAATAATTAAGTAGAGTCTCTGCATTCCTGTTTAAACCAATAAGTCTCATAGTTATGTCAGATGCGAGACCAGTTGATCCTACTAGACTTGTAAGGTTTCCAGCAGCTAGGGCTGATTGCAGCTCCATCTGAAATAATCTTTGTGACGCACTGTAATAACCCTGAGCGAAGAATAAATCTGTATTGTTATTTGCATAAATATGTGCAAGTCCAGAACTATCTATATCAACAGTTACATTTCCATAAATCTGAGGAATTATTATTGTCCCGGAGGTTATGTTATTTGAGTTCAAAGATTCAAAAGCCCCATTATAAGGGTTTAAAACCGATAATTGTGTGGAAACATATCCAACCACCCCAAGTAAAGCTACCGCTATAAAAATTGAAATGATTTTTTTTGTTTTTACATTCACAATTAGGGATAAAAATAGAGTTTTATAAACTTTGGGTGAAAACGGATTGGGCAAAATTTTACCTTTAATTTTTTCTCTGTTATTTCTCTTCTTTTATTCAATTCTCTAATAACTGGTTGACCTTCATTATACTCACTTTTATTTGCAAAAAAGATATTTATTTACTAATAATATATTTTATATCATTCTTTAGAATTAATTGAATATAAGGTGTCTCACACTTTTTGCGAATTTTCGATATTTTCATTGTATACTGGCATAATATACTTGGATTTTTATTCATCTTTTATTCTGTGAATCCATTAATTTATTTCTCAATCATAAAAATAAGGAGATTAGATAGAGATTGTATCAAACTTTCTTCAATCTGACATATAAATTAGAAATTGAATGATAATTGCGTCATTTATATCTACATTGTTGTCAATTATTTTTATTCATTAAATTTTTTTCTACTGATTAACTCAAAATTACCTTTAACATTCAATGATGAATGTCCAAAAAATTTTAATCTAGTTACACCCTTAAAAAGTTAAAAATTTCTTTTCGTTAGAGGAGAATTACGAAGTAGTGATGGATTAATCATAAATGGCAATTAATCATAAGATCGAGGTCGCCACACATTAGGAAGAGCATGTTGGAAAACTTGGAATAAACCAATTCTTAGATGACGTAAGTAAAACGATGATGTTCTCCTCAAGTTGGGAAAGGTATTGGGGAAGAAACAGCCCTAAATTATAAAATGGGGATATAGTGTTATTTTCATTCAAAGATAGAAGAGGATAGTATGTCATAGGCGATGCAATTATCCATTACGATGGCTTTGAAAAAGGATTTCATTAATGTGGTGACAAATTGAAAAAGGAATGGAATATTTCTACCACTTTTTTGGATACAGGCAATACTAGAAATACCTTTCATATGAAAAGTTTAGAGTTTAAATTTATAACTTCACCCCAGATATACCTAAGATAGTATATTTTACTCCAAGTCAGTATACACAACTTCTTTCTTTTAACGTAAAAGAGTGATCTTTCATTGCTTAGTAAATACAATGAATAATATTCAATACAAAAAACCTTTAAAAATTTATAAAATGATTTAAATTCAAAAAGAAGCTATTTAAATTCATCTGATTAGTGAATGCGTATGCTTATCTTTAATTTATTCCCCTAACCCAATAACTTTATCTTTTCATTGACCTTATTGATTATTAAACACACTATTGCAATAAAAGACCGAGGTTATATAAAAACCCATATTTCATTGCTTACACTACATATTGTGGTATTTCTATAGCAAAACCCGGTATTACTTCGTTTCTCTTCCTTATTTTTGATAGTTTCAAAACTTATGCCATAGTGTCCTTAAATTTTGTGTAATCAAGAAGAATGAATATCCTAGAACATTTGCTCGATCTAATCAATTTATTTATAATGTCCATTATGTGGTCTCATTAACCATTTATAATCAATCTAAGTTACATTCAGATTAAGGATCTTCATTGATCTTCTCCTATTCTTTTCGAGGACATCCTTCATGATATCTATTCCTTGAACAATTATTCTCTTCAAGGTATGCCTTTATATCTCTCTTCATGAGAGATTCCATGAACTCCTTCACGGTCTTGCTAACAATTTCACATATTTTTTTAAAACTCTTCCATTATTCATTGCCTCCTGTGGTTATTCTTAGGAGGCATTCTTTTATGTTTCATGAAATTTATCCATTTTTGATGGGGTTATTTCATTTGTTCTTACACAAAATTCCGGATACTATCAAAATTCAGAAGAATAATCAGATTGTTTACATTGGGGATCGTTAAGAAGAAAGTAAAGCAAATTAATTGGAGGTAAATTAAAAGTGATTAAATTTGATCATTGAGGAATGGAAAGAAAACTTATCTCAGATCAATCGATGCCAAAAAAAGTAAGAATGAATTTCGATAATACCATTAACACTAAAAGACGGAAGAGATTTCACCTCTTGCTCAAACATTTCCTTAGAGGCTTTTCTTTACTGTCCATGCTTGAGGCATTTTAAGGATTGTCAATACCAGCAGCTAGTGGGTTAATATCCATGTTCGTTTTGACAAAAGTATAAGCTGCTGATGTATGGTTTGGCACAGCATTGCTTTCAGGACTTGTCGCAGGATATCTTAATCATGAAGAGAAGGAAACTTATAAATAACAATGTGACATTAAATAACGTGTACAGAAGAAAGAAAGTTGACATAATCAAATATCTGTATATTGCAGGTATGATTGGGAGCATTCTTCTGATACTCAAAGGGATAGGTATTGTCTGATTTATTATATATAATAATTGAATCTTAACTTGAGTTTATGTATTATATCCATTGTGCAAAGTCTTAGAATGACAATATTCACATCTCGTTATGTCATGGCTTAAATTTGATTGATTTCTTTAAATATTTTTTACGATCAAGGAAGGGGATCTTTTAACTCACTAAGCACAGACCTATTTAAAGTCTCAAGTAACGTCATGTACATAATTCGACCAGAATGAGAAACGATGTTGTTACTAAAATGGAAAGTCTAATAACATTTGCGTTATTATTTTGTGAGATAAAAATGATACTTGCTTTTGGTTATGTTCAGGCATCTACAATCGAAGAGGTGAAGCAGGGATTAAATGAGAGACAAAAAGAGATCCTTGAGAGATTCTTCAAGGATAAAGGATGGGATTACAGAATATACGAAGATAAGGCCAAATCAGGAGCAAATATGGAGAGGGAGCAATTCAAAAGAATGATGAGAGATTTCAAAAAAACAAAGCCAAATGCTTTCGTTGTCACAAAGATAGACAGGTATGTATATTGAAGAACTTGAAAAAAATAGAATAGGATTCATTTTAGTCCAGAACAGCGGAATCGATACAACCTCACCAAATGGAATACTGCTGTTGCATATTCTGGGCTCTTTTGCAGAGTTTGAAAGAACAATGATCAATACAAGAACTTCAGCAGGCAGAGAAAAGGCAAAGGCCAAAGGTGTTAAGTTCGGAAGGCCGCCACTGAAGACTTCAAAAACCAATGGAGGAAAGTATATCGATCCAAAGAAGGTACTGGAATTGAAGGAGAAGGGGATGAGCATGAGGGCCATAGCAAAATTAATGGACTGCTCCATAACGCCTGTGAGGAGAATAATTAATGATACATAAAGCAGGGTTAGGTTCTTCAGAGATTATGAGAAGGGCGAGATAAATGGATTATGTCAATAGAGACCCGTTTTCCCAAATACTGACTCTATATAATTTTTTTCTTCATGAAATGGACAGCAATCCACAACATAAAGTAGTTCATTGTTATTAATCTTCAACTTTATCTTTTCAAGTTTTTTGTAAAATTCATCTCTATTTTTGTTTATTTCTTTTTTACAGTTTTCTATGCTTTCACATTTTTCCTTAAAGTTTGAGTCCTTAAGGAGTTTTAAAAGCAACTTGATGATTTCTAATCCAGTATCACGTGATTTCACATGGGCCAATGTCATGCTAGATTTCCACTCTACTGAGTAATTTTGCGAATTTTCCCAATTTTTTGATTTTATAATAATTGGACTTCCATCCCTTGTATTTGCAGTGTTATTTTTATTCATACTTTTCAAATAGTTTTCTATTTCTAACACCTCTTTATTATATTCTTGTTTGTTACACCAAACTCCATAAGCACATCTAAAAACCTCTTTTCCATTAATCTTATTATCAGAACATTCTCTTTTATCAAAACTAATTGCTACATTGATACTACTATTTTTGTTTTGCTGTTGTAAACATTTTATCACTCTAGACTCAAGATCATCAATTTTTTGATTCAATCTATCGACAATCTCTTCAGATTTTTTAAAATTCTCCAGAAATTCTGGATTTTCAGTATTGAACTCTGCTTCAAAATGGAACATAGCTTTTTCAACATTCCTTGGATATGGCCTTTTAATATATCTAGTATTTAACTTCATAACGTGGAGATTATCATCTCCCAAAATCTTGTCGGGAAAACAGTTCATTGACTTTTTGACTTCATCAACTTGATCTGATACATCTTTGTAGTGCTTCTTCAGGCTCTCACTAATCTCTTTCTTTATTTGTATGTTTTTTAGAAATTCACCTTTCCGAGCTTCTTCTGCTTGAAAGCTGTATAAAGATAAAAATATCGCCAAAAATGCTGGAACAGAAGGCGGAATTGTGATTTCCAAAAACGACATTATTACAGATGTTTTAAATTTAAATTGCCAAAGAACTACAGAAATTATAGCAATAAACAAATAAGATAGAAATATGATTACAAAGAACCATTTCCTAGTTATCATTTTTATCCATCTATCCCCATCACTATTACTGGTATATCGATGTCAGCAACTCCCCTGTTCTCCAGGTCCCACTTTATCTGTTCAAAGTAGGAAACACCAGAGGACATTTGATCGGCCATATTTTTCATTGGTACTATCTCAACTCCGGCATCAATCACGTTATGATTGTGAAATATTGTCATCTTGGCAGACACATTATAGGCCATAAAAGCGTATTTTCCGAACTGAACCTCAACTCCTAGCCGATTCTTTACGAAATCCATTTCCCTGAATGCCCCGTTCCCAAAAGGTAACTTTATCCTGTATTCGAACCATCCCAGGGCGTTAAACCTCATCTTGTATTCTCTGTTCAGTAATGGTGGGCTGTATAGCATCTGCCCCGGCATTGTTTTCTCCTTGCTGACTTTGGTTTTGAAATTTTGGAGTTCAACTTGTGATATTACCTCATAAATTTCTGAAAGCTCATTCGGAAAATGTTCACTTATGTACTTTTTTCCATCCTTTTGAGAGAATTCACTTATCACTTTCATATTTTAACCAGTCCTCTGGTATCCTTGAAACTTTTTCCTTACCTGTTGGTTCATAAACCTTTGTACCAAGTTTTCTTATTCTAAGTGTGCCATTTGCCATTGCCCTCACTCTTTCTATTGTAGTGTCAATGTATTTGTCATCTCTTTCAATACTTATTGCCTTCCTGTTCAATAGGAGTGATGCCAGGGCTGATGATCCCACTCCTCCGAATGGATCCAGTACGGTGTCCCCTTCATTTGTGAGTGCCAGAACAAGCCTCTGAACAAGTTCAATGGGATACTGTGCAGGATGCTCTGTTTTCTCAGGATGGTTTGCCTTCACGTTTGGTATATTCCAAATCTGTTCTTCCCAGTCCTGAAGAACCATGTCCCATACATCTCCGGGGTTCTTGCCTAAAGGATTTCCAGATGGTTTACCATATTTCTCACCTTTCCTGTAATGTGTTTTGCCAGGATATTTCTGTGGTATTCTCACGGGATCAAGATTGAATATATAATCATCAGACTTGGTGAACCATGATATGGTTTCATATCTTCCAGAAAATCTCAGTGATGCATGCAATCCATGTTCAATCCTCCATATGATCCTGTTTCTCATCTTCATTCCATTTTGTTCCTTGAAAATTCTGTAGAAGAAATAATCAAGAGGGAATATTTCCCTGTTATAAACATAATTGCCAACCTCCCACGCAATACTTCCATCATCCTGGAGTATTCTTACGCACTCTTTTGCCACATCAGACTGATAAGAAAGATATTCATCAAGTTTAACTCTTTCCTCATAAACCTTCCCGATATTGTAAGGTGGTGAGGTTACAACCAATCTGACAGATTTGTCAGGAACTGTTTTCAGGAATTCCAGGGAATCATTCTTGCCAATAAGAAGATCAAATCCGGGAAGATATGTTTGTGAAACACCATATTTTATCCTTTTAGAGGTGATATCTGAAAAAACAAGTTCCTCTTCCTTTAGCATAATAAAAAGTAATATTCGATTTTTACTTAAATTTATCCTGGTTCTAACTTTTAAATTGACTTAAATTAACTTGAGATATATTACCTCACTTTAATAGAAAAAGATCTAAATACTTGCTGTATTATCCCTTATGATCTCTGTAAATATCGGAAGTAAAAGAATGAGGATACCTAACCTATTGAAATGGGCAGGAGGAAAAACAGGTTTGATCAATCAAATAATGGATTCGATCCCGAAGGATTTTCTTACATATTATGAACCTTTTGTAGGAGGAGGAGCCCTTTTCTGGAATCTTAAAGCAATGGGAAAGATAAGGGACGCAGTAATTTCAGATGTTAATCCATCATTAATCAATTTTCTAAGGATAGTGAAAGAGAAGCCATATGATTTGGATGAAGAACTTGACAATTTTAGAAATTTAAATGGGAACATTGCATATTTAGAAGTAAGAAGAAAGTTTAATCGAGAATGCAAAAAAATTATTAATGATGTTGAAAACGCTGCAATGTTTGTTTATCTTAACAAAACATGCTTTAATGGTTTATGGAGAACAAATTCCAGAGGTGAGTTTAATGTGCCATATGGTGGTTACAGTGTTTATCACTTGCCAAATGAAGGAGAAATCATTTATTATTCATTGCTATTGGAAAATACGAAAATTTTACTTTCAGATTACAAGGAAGTAATCTCATTTGTTAAGGCCGGTGATTTTGTATATCTCGATCCTCCCTATGCTAGAAATAAAAAAAGTAATTTCATACAATACAACCAGTTTCCATTTACGGAGAACAACCTAGATGAATTGGAGAAGGCGGTAAGTAAATTAACTTCAAGAGGAGTTAAAGTAATACTCAGTAACAGTCTATCAGAAAATGTTCTACGTAAATTTTCTGGATATAGTAAAATTATTGTGAATAGTCATTACAGCATTAACAGTAACGGAAATGGAAGGGGGAATAAAAAGGAAATTCTTATTAGAAATTTTTGATCAAATCAAATATTTACCGAAAGCAATTTTTCTACTATTTCAATAACTGCTGCCTTGAAAGTGACAATGCTCTGATCCGTAACGGTCAAATCAAGGTGTTCGTGATATAGTTTATTTCTGTTCCGGTGAAGGTTGTTAACAGTTATCCACGTCGTATCGCTTATTCCCTGATTCTTTGATCTGTTTTGCACATTTTTCATTAAACTTTCAAAATCTGAATTTTTGGTATTGTCCTTTATTACGTAAAACAGATAGTCTTTAAAAGCTATCTCAATAGTTGAATCTAGTATGATCAGGATGATTCTGTTCTTATGCTCAGGCTTCTTTCTTTGTATAAGAATTTCGGCAATTTTTATGGCATCAATAATTCCCTGTTTCCACGGGGTCAATTTTTCTTTCCTAGTATTCATTGAGCCGCTAGAGCTTTTAATTTTAATATTTTGGTATTCCTTAGCGATAGTTTCTATATTTTTCACGTTAGTTTCATTAATGTGTCCGATATTCCGGCTTATGGGTTGCTGGGAACCAAATCCTCTAGAAGAAGCTAATTTAGATGAGAATTTAAGATAGTTAAAGGAAATTTCTTTAATATAACCTAATATATATTTAATTACTGGATTATCATAATTTAACCCTGATTTTGTACTATTCCATGGCATAAGATAACTTGGCCCATTAAGGAATATCTCACATCTGAATCTTGCATATCTTGCATGCGGAAAATGAAATTCTGCCTCATTGAAGCCAAGCTCTGGTGATTTTGCGGCCGATATAATCAGTCTATTATTGCAGTAAATATAAAATCCCCAATCACCAGTTTGGTGAAATCTCTCCATTAATCCAACTTTTACCTTCAATGATATTTCATTTCCGTTTAAATTCACGGAAGTATTGAAATTTCTTGCTGATTATTTTTCGTATGGAGAATCAAATTTTGACCATTCTTCAAATTTAGAAAATTTGACTGCATTATCATTTATGAAAATCTCCCCATTATTAGAAAAGCTATAAGCATATGTTTCCGCAATGAGTTTTCTAAATTCTCGTTCAGCCTTTTCCGGAAACTCGAACGTAAGTTCGGTAAACTCGAATTCAGTCTCGCCCTCATCGAGATTAGCTCCTTTATAATATATTATCTCCCAGTTTTCATCATCAAAATATTTTTCCACATCGAGTTCAGTTCTAAAGCCCAACTCACCTGGTGATCTGCTTCTTATTTCAAACTTTTTAGCTAGGACAAACAAAGACCTTTTCAGCCCCACACCAAATTCACCTATAGTTGCATCATCTTTCCCGTTTGAATTTTCTCCAAGTGTAAACATCCTTGCAATATCGGATTCTTTAACCCCACCAGCATTATCCCTATAGTAAAGGCTATTCTTTTCCTTATCTAACTTAATATTAATTATCAACTTTTGATTTGGTTTGGTTCGATTCCATGAATCTATAGAGTTATCTATCATTTCCAGCAATGCTTTTTTATAATCTAAGTCTGTTGCCATTGACCTTAATATCCTTTTTTTAGGGATTATACTTATGTTAACTTGTGTTTCTGTAGATTTATCCATAATAATATAATTGATTTTCATATTTAAATATAGGTAGAAATGAAAAAGTTGTAAATTTATCATTTATTATTTTTAGAAATATTTTATGAAGAATAATAAATAATATTCTGAATTTTGTTTAAGAGCAAATTAAATAACTCTATCAACGATGTTTAACTTTCAGGAAACATAAAAGGATGCTCTCATGGGCTAGTTGAAATCTGAATACGAGAGCAAGTTGTCCAAGCTGGAAGAAACTATTAAGAAATTAACCAGCGTAGTAATGGAAAGATATTCCTAAAGGCAGTGAATTAAATCAATAAGATACTTGAGGACTTTTACAGCATGCAATAAATCTTTGGGTAAGATGTAGGGCTAGCGAACAGGCTTGAGGAAATGAAGTAGAAGTTTTCCTTTATTGAGTATAAAAAAATAAGATCAATTTAAAATAATTATTTTCCTTTCAGCCTTATATATTTACCATTTTAGAACGAAGTTAAAGTACAATGGGCTTACGTACTCCTTTTCTATCCTTGTTTTGATTTCTTTGAGTAAAAGAAGAGTTTCCATATCGACCCTGAGTGAAGTGTCCATAAAATTCCATTAATTCAGTGAATATAAGGATTTTCAGATGCATACAATTATGCGAAAACACAAAGACATTTACCTGGCTAAGTTATGGATTCGTGAACTCTTACAAATCTCTTATGGCGTATCCCGGCGGGAAGTATTACATGCTTCCGGATATCCTTAAAATTATCAATAATGCGAAGAAAACGACCCTTGTTGACGTATTCGGGGGATCCGGCAAAGTACTCATGAATGCGGACGCCAGGATAAAGGTGTATAACGACCTGAATGCGGATCTTGTAAATTTTTTCGAGGAAGTGAGGAATAACCGTGATAAAGTAATTGAGAAACTGTACTATATCTTGAAATCCAGGGCTCTATTCTTGAAATACATGGAAAAAACTTAGAATAATATCGAGAGCACGTTCCGATATATATAAAATTCTTTCCTTGAACCGCCAGGGCAAATCTTATTTCTATTAGACCTAAAGGAATAAATCACTAAAACTTCTGAAGACTAGTGATATTATCTGTGATCGTTAAGAGTTAGTAACATTATGGACCATCAAGATGTTCAACTTCAAGTATTTAATCAAAAGATATGATTCCGAGATGAATTTCTTTCATCTTAATCCTACATACCAAAATGTCAAAGGATTTTATGAATATGGGATAAAGGACAGTGATTTATTGATTTAAGAGATATATTAGGTCAAATTAAGGGAAAATATCCGTTAAACCTATATAATTATGAATTAGTCAGAAGAGTCTTTGGTTAGCCCATACTCATGAAGGGACTTAAATTATGGAATAAATGCAAGCCTGAGAGATAAAACATAGATGATTGAGACGTTTTACTGTTCCACTTAAGCCCCATTCTCTTATGTGGGGTAATCTTAAACGTCCTACAAATTTTGTCATATAGGTGTAATACCTTTGAATATTAAGCAAATATATATTTTTATAGATAAAAAAAATAACAAAATGTGACATAATTCAAGGAATTTTATTGTGATCATTAAATTTAAAGGCATGCTGCCTTTAAAGCTTAGATTAGTATCAGGAAAAATTAGATATAAAAAATTATTGCAGAGAGTTAATGCTTTGAATACTATATTTACTACATTTATTCCAGGAAGGTCTCCCATGTAATAGTTCACATTAATCCACTATTGATCGAGCATTCAACATTAACTTGGATTGAAAAGAAATGACTAGACAAGAAACTTTCAGATGGCTGAGCACTTAAATTTACAATTGGATTTACTCATGCCTGAAGGCTCTGCTATGTCAAGCAAATAATAAAAGAGATGGCGATAGAAGAGCAGATTTACTTACAAACAAAACCTGTGAATTATCTCTATATATCGTGAAAAATAGATGATGTAATTGAAAAGATAAGATGGAAGAAGTGGAAGGTCGTCAAGTTTATAACTTATTCTGCTCAGGACGACTGCATACATTCACTGCCATCTACTATAAGAAGGATGCTTTAAAAGGCTTTGTAAGCAGGGGTCAAATTTGTTTCCGACAGTGTCACCTCTTGGAATAAAAGATTCCTATCTTCTTTCAGATTATAAGGATCAGGTGCGAGTTCAGGTTTCAAAAGCGACAATGGATTATGAACTAAGCAGTATAATACAACCAAGGATTGCACCACCTTATGCCAGACTCAAAATACTCTTAAACACAAATGACATGGTGCAATAAAAAGTGTTATCTTCATATCTATAATGTATTCACTCAATATTATGACATCATTTTCAGACGATCTGTGAGATATGATAGAAAGAATCGCATCTTGAAACACTAAAACCTCTATAGATAATACCTTCACACCTGAAGCTCGAATACAACTGAACTAGACTTAATGCAGGGTGAAGGCATATCAATGGGATACTTTGATTCCATCAAGGAGAAAAAATTTCACTTAACACTTAATAAGTAGATTATTTTTGGGATGGTGGAAGTAACAAAAGACTCACTAATAACATTAAGTAATAAAAGTTCCATGAGATTCAGTGCATTTTTTCAGATAAGATTTTTTCTGATCTCCAATTAAATTCTCCTCAATATTCTTAGATAGCTAGGAGAGTAAAAAGTCATTGCCCTTTCTTTTAGCAGAGTCCAAGCTCCAACGTCAAAAGTTTTAATCAATTCTTCCTTGCCCGAGTTGAGTTGCGAAAATAATTCATTCTTTGTTAGCAAATCGATTATTTCTACAACCCAATTTTGGTCATCTTTTTCTTTCTCCATATCTAGTCATCAACTTCTAAGTTAATATTTATGATCATAGTTTCATCGAATTGGATTAATGGTATATTCTTTTATTTTATAATTTATTTTTAACCCTTCTAATCGGTACCTTGCATTCTTCATCATAATGCCAAAATATATTTCCGTTCACGGAAGATTTAGTAATATATCTTGCTGCACCTGAAAGTGATTTCTTTATAGTGCCATCTTTTAGTTTTATCGAACCATCCTGAATTACCTCTGCTGTTAAAAGCTCCCCTTTATATCTGGCATATAACTTCATACCGGGGAGGAGTTTACTCACGCTAGTATTATTATCAACTTGCTTTTGTGCTGTTAATACTATATTTTGTGACGAATCACTATCTATATTTAATGTGTCAAACTGATAAGCATATACATCAGCATTTTTTCTCTTATATTTTTTAAATTCAAGAATCAATGGCGGATTCTTTAGATTGCTGAATGCCTTTTTTAGCTCTTTAGTAACATGGTCAATAATTAATGTAATTATATAGTTTTGCTGAACAATATCTGTTATTGTCTTATGTATTTCTCTATTTTCAAAGAGATTTTTAATTTCACTGTTCTTGTCTATATATTCATATATTTTCTTTATAAGATCTGAACGAGCTGTGTGGTCTAACATTATCCTATAGAAACCGCTTATTTGAGGAGTTATATGATCAGTCATACTATGTACTATGCGTTCAACTTCAATAACATACAATCTATTTGGATTTAAGGTTATTATATACATATCCGGAATTCTACTACTACCCTCAGGAGGTTTAATTTTTAATTTTCGTATAAGGATTGATTTGCTTCCAAATATTCGTTGCGCATTCATTATAATGTCTTTTTCCATGTCATCCTCCTTATCGTATTCCAATGGCCAGTATTCAATGCCATCTAAAACAAAAATCTTGTCGGTCTGCTCCATTAAGAACTACCTCCATTTCTAGAAAATAGCCTCATTTTACTTAGACTCCTTTGTGATCTTAGAAAGAATAATAGAATAGTACGAAATCATAGATGTTGTCAATCTGAATGCCAATTCAGCATCGTCTATTGTCGAATGATATGTCTCTCTATGAGGTCCAATCTGGGTCAGTTTATCTATTGATTTTTTTAGTTCGTTGGTGCTCTCCAAGTATACTTTCACAGCTTTTTGTATTGCCTCTATTCTTTGTTCCTTTGAAGGCTCTTTTTCCTCTACTTTCGAGTCGGCTCCTATTAATTTATTTATTTCGCTGTAGTAGTCTTTATGGTATTTGTCGAATATGTCCCATGCGCTTCTCAAGTCTGAAAGTATGTCGTCAGGGTTTTCCCTTTTTAATAATTTAGTGTTTGCCCGAGCTATTTTCTGAATAACCTCCTCAAACCCTTTTGCATTTGGGTTAACATTCTTGTTAAATTTTAGAATTTCAATTATTTCATATTCTCCTAGGCACAGTTTTGGTGCATAATCATTTATCCAATCGGAAGCTTTTATTATGATGGGTATCTTAGTAGAAGCGGTTTTGAGTTGTAATTGGGTCTTTCCACTGAGCGTAGATAAAAGATACAGTTCAGGAGCATTTGATAACTTTAAATCTATTTTTGAATCTATCAAAAAAGTTGAGTTTTCAAAATAAAATATCTTGATATCAGCCTCTAAAAGAACATCACCTTTTTTCTCAGACTTCCTTTCATCGTTTATTAATTTTGCAACTTTCTTCTTTAACTCTACCTTAAATTCAAGGCTTATATCAATTTTTTCATCTTCTTTCCTGTCCTTAATTTCTATTGCGTTTATAGGGAAATTTATATGGCTTCCGTTCAGATCGTTTTCTTTCCAAAGTTCTAGTTTTCCAATTATTTTCCCTTTATAAATCAAGTCTCCGGAAGCGCTAATTAGAGCTTGTTTCCCATTTTCAAATTGGCATTTTACCGTTATTTTCAGTGTGGGATTAAAAAAACTATCATTTATTCCAATATCTCTAAATTCCATTTTCATCAAAGTTTCACTCCACTTTTTATGTTATAATCAACAATATACATATTTTTTCCGGTTACTTTCAATCCCTCCTTTTTTCTCCAATTCCTCGATCTTCTCTCTATTTTACTTTCCGTAGCTATTCATCCAAGTTTCACCCCACACTTCTTGCAGTATACAGCATCAAAATCATTACTTGCATGACATTTAAAACAAATTTTGGCCTTCCCTTCGTATTGCATCATCATCTTTTACACTTGGAGATTTTTCCACGCGGCCTTGACGTGCCAGCAATTGTATGTTTTATCATGTTCGCACCAGAGACTTAATTCGCCATTGCCGTTCGTCTCGACGTATTTGTTGAATATTCTTGTTAGCTTTCCCCGCTTCAATTCCTCCACGTTGATGTGATCGTACATGACATTGATATGGGATAAAAAATTTAGATGTCTTGCCGTCTCTGCTTGCTCTTCTGTAATTGAAAATCATGACACATTTTTCTGACTAACTGAATCTAGGGAAAGTCTACGATTTCCTCTACCCTTAACACTTTTTCAATTGCCAAAAATTCCCACTAACATATATAATATCTTTCACTTAATAATGTTTACTGAAATATTAATAACAATTCCACTTTCTAAATCCATGATTAATATGGAAAAAACTTAGATTGCCGAATAAAAGTTGAAAATGAGATTCGTAATTTTGATTTTTTATATTACAAGCGTCTTTTAAATCTACCTAAATCTATAAAATTCATTCCTTTTCTATACAATTTTTAAGTGAAT
Source organism: Caldiplasma sukawensis (assembly GCF_052315375.1). Lineage (NCBI taxonomy): Archaea > Methanobacteriati > Thermoplasmatota > Thermoplasmata > Thermoplasmatales > Cuniculiplasmataceae > Caldiplasma > Caldiplasma sukawensis. Next base: position 36,905 of record NZ_JBLSDG010000009.1, on the reverse strand, counting down.
GTCAAGAGTGTTTTTAATTTAGATAATGAGCAGGAAAAAGGAAATTTTGTCCCTTTTTCCTCCTTTTCAGAATTGGATTGGTGTAATCATTAACTATGTATTTCAATTTTTAAAAAAATGATTAAGGTTTTTTTGAGTCTATGTCTTTTTTTTATTATATATAACATTTGTTAGCAAAATTAAATAACAACCTTTAAAAATAAAAAAGAATTATTTTTATTTGATAGAGTGTATCACATATCAGAAAATGACGAACTTCATTACTCACCTTTGATTTTAACAATTCCTGATGTTTGATATAAGCACTAGATTATATGGAATTATAATTAATCTAACTGCATTATCATAATCCATGTTCACCACATGCCACTTATTTTCAAAATGAATTATCTCATTAAGGATAGAGAATGTCTCACAAAGGAGCATTCATCATCTGGATACTTATAATTATTCCATTTTCTCATCAACTCTGTGGAACTTGCAGATTTTAAAATGAAGCAAACAATTTTTGCAATTATTGCTATGCAATGAACCATGGCAATGTCAATGCTAATTGCTTGAAGATAAAATAAAAATAATCTAATGGAAATAATGTCTGGAATTATTTTATTTTTACGATTTATATGATTCTTATATATTCCTCCTATTTTTAAGGAATATACTCGAAGATCTTTATGAGATATTGAATATTTACGATAGAATAATTATGTTCAATATCTGCCTGTCTGTATACTTTCACTTTCTTTTATGAATGAACACCTACATTGTCTATGATCTTCATACTCATTGATATTTGATTGCTCTACATATCCAGCATTATGAATTTGCACATAAATCTATAAATTTGTTTGAATGTTCATAAAATTTGAAATGCCCGAATTATTCAATTATATTCCTCATTAAATGCAATACCAAGTGAATAGATCAATAAGTAAATCATTTTTATAGATTTATTCTAATTCCAATAAAAAATTTTATTGTAAATAATTATTTTTTTAATTATTGAATTGAGTGAAAAGTGTTTTAAAAGTATATTAGGCTGAAATATTGATAATTAATTAGAATTTTATTAGAATTAAGAAAATTGAAAATGACATTAAAGTTTTCTTAGCACTGTTTGATCTCTGATCGGTCAGATGGCAGAAAAATAACTCAACAAATTATTTCCTTTGACATACTTATTTTTGAATTTAATAAACGTTTTTGATAAGATAGTATGAATTTAAATTGAGAATTCTTTTTATATAATTTTTCTTAGATCAAATAAAAAAATTGTAATTTGCAATAGTTAAAAAAAAACAATGGGGCTGCCCGGATTTGGACCGGGGTCTCAGGCTCCCAAAGCCCGTAGGATACCAAGCTACCCCACAGCCCCTTACCAGTGAATGAATTAAAAGCTTAAAAAATTTGTTGAATGGGAAGAAGTCATTCTCTAACAAGAGTTGTTTTTCTGTTTTTTCCCAGAGATATAATCTTTACAGGCTTTTCAATAATTTTCTCTATGAATGAAATATATTTTTCCATCTCCTCAGGCATATGACCTTTTCCCCTTTCTATAATCATGGATTTTTCATCCTCAGCGAGATTTCCCCAACCGTCAAAAATCTCGTACTGTGGATTCGCCTTTACCTTTCCCTGCAACACTTCCATTACTCCTCTGTCTTTTCCATAATCTTTGCAGACTTTAATCTCCTTCATTGATCCAAGAACATCTATCTTTGTTATTGCAAGAATGTCAACATCATTCAATCTTGTTGTGTATTTCAGTATGGGAAGGTCCAACCAACCTACCCTCCTTGGTCTTCCTGTGGTTGTCCCGTATTCTGAACCGGACTCTCTTAGTTTTTCTCCATCCTTTCCAGACAGCTCTGTTGGGAAAGGCCCTTCTCCAACCCTTGTGGTATATGCCTTTGCTACTCCCACAACCCTGTGAATTTTCCTCATTGATACACCACTGCCGTTGTGGATCGCACCGGAAATTGTATTCGATGATGTGACAAAAGGATATGTTCCGAAATCTATGTCGAGAAGGGCCCCATTGGCTCCTTCAAACAGCATGTTCCTGTCAGAATCAACATATCCCCATAATGTTATTTCAGTCCTCTCCACATAATCCTTTATTTTTTCCCACACTGAATAAAGACTGGCAGCTACCCTGTCAATTTCAGCTGGATCCGAATAGTTACTCTTCTCAAGAAGTGATTTCTTTGTTCTGCACAGCAATTTTATCTTTTTAACCAGTTTTTCCTTATCTCCCAGGTCTTCAATTCTTATACCATTTCTTGAATACTTTTCTTCATAAGTTGGACCAATCCCATGTGATGTTGTTCCAATCCTGTTCTCTCTGCTCTCCTCCTCTGCCCTGTCGATGAACTTGTGTATCTCTGTCACCACGTTCGCACCCTCGCTGATATGAACTTTGAGTTCTGGATTCTCCTCTCTTATTTTTTCATACTCCTGGAGAAAAGCGAAAGGATCTATCACCATTCCGTTTCCCAGGAATACCTCCTGTGATACAAGTGAGCCTGCCGGCATGAGGTGAAATTTAAACTCCTTTCCATCCACAGATACAGTATGACCTGCATTTGTTCCCCCATTGTATCTCACTATGATAGTATCCTTGCCCGTTAAAAAATCAGTAATTTTTCCCTTTCCTTCGTCACCAAACTGCAGTCCAACAACAACCTGCCGCATTTTTTATCAATCGTATTCACTCATACTATATATTAGCTTTTCATGTGAAAAAGGTTTAAAGGTTGTTTGAAATAAAGATATATGGTATACATAACAGTCAAAGACGGAAAGATTCAGGTAGGAAACAATCCAACAATAGGTTATATAGAAGGAGATGGAATCGGTCCTGACATAACATCAGCCATGATAAAGGTCATAAACGGATCACTTGAAATTGCTTATAATGGAGAAAGATCCATAGAATGGGAAAAAATTGAGGCTGGAGAAGAAGCATATAATAAAACTGGGAAGCATCTTCCACAGGAATCCATTGAAAAGCTTGAGAAATGTGTAATATCAATTAAGGGTCCACTTACAACTCCTGTGGGACAGGGATTCAGAAGCCTGAATGTTACATTGAGGCAACATTTTGACCTTTACGCAAATGTAAGGCCAGTGAGATATTTTCCCGGAGTTCCCTCACCTGTGGTTCATCCGGAGCAGATGGATGCTGTTGTCTTCAGAGAGAATACAGAAGACCTTTATGCAGGAATTGAGTGGAAGTACAACTCAGAGGAAGCTGCAAAGGTAAGGAACTTCCTTTCATCTGAATTCGGTATAAAATTATCAGATGATACTGGTATTGGTGTGAAACCCATAAGCAGATTCAAGAGTCAGAGGCTTGTTAGAAAAGCACTTGAATATGCTGTTGCAAATAAGAGAAGGAGTGTAACCCTTGTACACAAGGGAAATATAATGAAATACACAGAAGGGGCATTCAAGGACTGGGGTTATGAGGTTGCAGAGAAGGAATTTGGAGATAAAACAGTTAAGGAGGACGAATACCTTCAGAATCCAGAAGTTTATTCTGGTAAAATTGTGGTTAAAGACAGGATTGCAGATAACATGTTTCAGCAGGTTCTAACAAGAACTTCAGAATATGATGTGATAGCAACAACAAATCTTAACGGAGATTACCTTTCAGATGCCCTTGCAGCTCAGGTTGGTGGTTTGGGAATTGCTCCGGGAGCGAATATTGGGGATATTTATGCCATATTTGAGGCGGTTCATGGATCAGCTCCAAAATATGCAGGAATGGATATTGCAAACCCAACCTCACTGATACTCTCAGGCGTAATGATGCTGAGGCATATTGGATGGAGTGAAGCTGCAGACATATTAGAAAAGGCAGTTGAACAGTGTTACAGAGATCAGAAGGTTACACAGGATCTTGCAAGGGTACTGAACATACCTGCACTTAAATGTTCTGAGTTTGCAAACGAAATAATCAACAGGATGAAACCATAAAATTTATTCTGTCAATGGAAGATAGATTTCTTCCAACTTTTATCCTTCCTGGAAGATTATTGTAAAATAGGTCATAGTGTTCAAAAGAATCAGAAAGTATATTCAAATATGATATACCGATTGTATTATCAACCATGTTGAGAACGTCAATCAGACTGCTGTAACCTATTACTGTTAGGATAGGTCCGTTAAGTGCTCTGAGTTTAAGATCATTCATTGTAGATGGCCCATATTCATTTTTGAATATATGGACGGTTTCCGGCAGATCTTCAACATAATCGAAATTGAATTTCAGCATGTTTCTGGATATCTCCCTGTCCATCTCAACTTGTTCCCTTCCATTGAAATAATTTACATTGCTGTCAGGCCCGTAAAACTTTTCCGCTCTTCTTCTTATTTCCTCGGATAATCTGTTTATAAAATATTTAGATTCGCCCGTTTCTATAAAAAAAATGGAATCACGAAAGCCTGAATTGGAAAAATGGTTCAAACTTGTTTCAAATATATCAAAGACTGACTGGTTTATGTATGATTTCTTTCCTATTACTGAAATTCCTGCCCCAAATGTTTTCCTTCTTACTGATTTAAAATCATATTCATTCTCATTTTGGGAATCACCAAGGAATGTGATATCGCTCTGCAAGTAATTTTGTAAAATTTCTTCTCTTATTTTCTCTTTTTTGTCCACCATGTATAAGGGATAGATCATGTTTTCCCCTGGATTCATGTGGTTGCATATCCACATTATTGTCAGTGGGTTTGAAATGTCCGGTATGATCACAGGAATTGTATTCCTCTGGAAGGATTCTTGCAAAGCATAAGCCATTGAAATAAATGGGTTTGACTTGTCAGTAAAATAAAAACTGATCCTATTGCAGGAAATTCTGTTCAGGAATATATGATCTCTTGGTGCCATTTTCCTCCTCGCAATCATCCTTGCAATTTCTATTTCCTTCCCTACAGCATGTTTAGTTTTTCCGGTTTCGCTGCATGCCATATTCATCAGAGATGATTCCCTTAGTATTGTGTCCAGAGAATTTTCAAATTTTTTAAGAATATCATATGTTTTAACTGGTACTTTTTCCCTGATATTGGAAATTTCAGGCATTATTGTTTCAAATTCACCTATCTCGGTTCCATCGAATACACTTAATGATTTCATGATTTTTCACCCATTATAATACAAAATACTGAAACACTTCTGGTAATTGAATGAATGCATTTTTACTTTATAATTTTCTAATTACTTTCAAAATATGATAACATAAGTTTAATATAAAAGAAATTATCCATTTTTTATGAAAACCAAATATCTGATACCCAACAAGAGCAGTGGCAACTTTGGATTGGGTATGGCAGCCACTTTTCTTTCAATGGCCATACTGGGCCCATTCCTGAGTCTTGGATGGATACTTTCTGGTTTTTTTGGAGGTCTCATAGCAAGGGGTCCCGGAAGAGGATTTGCAGCTGCTCTCATTGGTGGACTTATAATTTCAGTGGTAGTATTCGAAATGTCCATACTGGTAAGCCCGTCTCTTTTCACAGACATAAGCAATTACACTGGAAATTTCTTTGTGCTTAACCAGGCTTTTTCAGTCTTCAGTGAGGTAAGAGCATATTACAAGGTTAATTCCACACAGACACTTATAAAAATACTCATTGAGGGTGGGGTAGTACCGGCAATTGGTGGATTCATTGGCGGTTCAATAATCAAAAATTCAAAAAGTGAGTGAAATTAGAAATATCAGAAATATCACATTTTATATAATTTTTCTTTATGTTTTCTTCAAGATTTGCCTTTAAATCTTCGTATGATGAATTTACAAAATACATGGATTCAGGATCCAAACCACAAGGTTTTATTTTCTTGAAGCCTTCTAGCACTTCAGAGGAGTAATTCAGTGATACCCCATGCATTGTGACACCATTCTCAATTCTCATACCAAATGAAGCCACCTTTCTCTTAACCCCATTGACATTTATCCAGAGCCCAGGTTCCTGGCCACGTGAAACTTCATAATTCATAGAACTTAGAGTTTTTTCGAAAATTCCCAAAATATAGTTTATCATTTCGCCTACATTTATTTTATTTGCAGTTCCAATCCTTATTATTGGATACAAAACAATCTGTCCTGGGCCATGATATGTTACATCTCCACCCCTTTCTGTCCTTATTGGATTGATTCCAGGATAATTTTCAGGATTTCCAGTTCTTCCAATTGTGTAAACAGGGTTGTGCTCAGTAAAAATATATGTATCGGGTATTTTATCTTCTGAACGTAATACCCTTAACTGTCTCTGAAACTCAAGGCACTGCAGATAGTCTGTTCTCTTTAAATCAACCAATAGGCTTGAAGTGGAGAGGTTTATCATATGCAATCTGTGCGGATTCCTGTATACCTTCCGAGACCGTAGGATGTGGATGAATTGTCATGCCAATATCACCAATTGCAACACCTGTTTCAACCGCAACTGAGATTTCACTTATCATTTCAGAGGCATGTGGGGCAGCAATTGCAGCTCCAACAACATATCCATTATCATCATAATAAAGTGTATAGAATCCTGTGGTTTCATTCAGACCCTGTGATCTTCCGTTAGCAGCCAGAGGATATCTTGTGAAATGTTCAGTCTTTCTCCCAGTAAATGCTATTTCTGGATCAGAATATACCACCATTGGCATTGCCATATAATCAACAGTGGCCTTTTCACCGCATATATTTGATGCCACTATTTCTCCATCATAAAAGGCTTTGTGTGCAAGCATTGGACCACCGCTCACATCACCAACAGCATAAACGTTTGTTTCCTTTGTCATTTTTTTGTTGTCTGTTTTTATGAATCCGTTTTCAATTTCAACGTTTATGTTCTCAAGGCCGAAACCCTCTGTATTTGGTTTTCTTCCCACAGTAACAAGTACATTGTCAGCAGAGAGATTTGCTCCTGATTCCAGTTTAATGTAATACTTATCCCTCTTCTCAACACTCTGAACCTTTGCCGAAAGCATTATCCTTATTCCAAGTTCCTTCATTCTCCTTTCAACAGGCTTAACAAGTTCAGGTTCAAATCCATTCAATATGTTAGGGAGCATCTCAATAATTGTGACCTGTGAACCTATCTTTGCAAAGGCGGTTCCTATTTCAACCCCTATGTATCCGCCGCCTATTATTATTAGATCTTTTGGAACGTTTTTTATGTCAAGAATATCCCTGTTATCTGAAACATCCTTGAATGATGGTATGCTTACTGCAGATGAACCTGTTGCAATTACGATGTTATCGCACTGTAAAACCTCCTGATTCACTCGTACATGATTTTTATCAACGATGTAACCTTCACCATTTATTATTCTAACACCATAGGCTCTGCATAATGTTTCCACGCCAGATACAAGACGATTTATCATTGTCCATTTCCAGTTTTGCCACTGGTTCATATCTATATTGTAACTGATTCTAACCCCCGGAAGCGATTTAAGATATCCAATATTGTTTGCCATTTCAATCAGAGCTTTCGATGGTATACATCCATAATTAAGGCATTCACCACCCATTCTGTTTTTTTCAATTAGGGCTACTGACTTCCCCTTCTGGCCAAGTCGAATTGCAGTTGAATAACCACCTGGGCCCCCACCGATGATCACAGCATCATACTTCATCAATTTTCACCTTAGTTTTAAATTTAAAAGGAATGGCTTTTCCATGTATTCCCTTATTCTGTTTATGAATCTTGCCGCATCAGCACCATCTATGAGCCTGTGATCACAGGAGAGTGAAAGATACATATGCCTTCTGTGACTGCCATTCTTATCAATTGTGGAAAATGTACGGTGAGTTGCAAGTATAGCCACCTCAGGATAGTTGATTATTGGTGTTGATATAAGTCCTCCTATTGATCCAACGTTTGTTAGTGTGAATGTTGAATCCTGGACATCGCTCAGTGAAAGCTTTCCATCCCTTGCCTTTCCTGCAAGATCCCTTATCTCCTCGTTCAATTCCATAATGCTCTTTTTATCAACATTCTTAACCACTACAACTGTTAGACCTGCAGGTGTATCAACAGCTATTCCTATGTTTATGTCTTTTTTCATTATGTAGTTTTTATTCTGTTCATCATAGATTGAGTTAAACTTTGTGAATTCCTTCAATGCTTCTGATACAATCTTTGCAAAAATTGGTGTTACAGTTATCTTTATCCCTGATTCTCTCATTGCTTCTGTGGATTGCATTATTTCTGTTACATCGGCCTCTTCTGTTATCATGAAATGTGGCATTATCTGCTTGGATTTTGTCATTTTTTCGAATATGATTCGTCTTAAACCCTTCATTTCTATAAGTTTGTCTGATTCCAAATGTTTGGCCTCAGGTTTTACCTTTTCTTCATGAATTTCCTCAACAACCTCTTTAGTGTGTTCTGTTGATGGGATGGTTTTTACTTCCTCCACCTTTAGCTCTTTTTTATCTTCGCTTTGCGCAGGCTTTTCTGTTACCTGTTGGGCACTCTGTGGTTTTGCACTTACCTGCTGAACTGGTTCTTCCATTTTTTTGTTTTTTCCTTCTCTCATTTCCCTTTCGGTTCTATCCAGATCTTCTATTGTTATCCTGCCGTTTGGCCCGGTTGGAACTACTGTCTCAATGTCAATTCCTCTTTCCTTAGCTATTCTTCTAATCGTCGGTGTGGCTATTACCCTATCCACCTTGCCATCATTAGCGTTTTGCATTGAATCCACCTTTTTACCATCTGTTATATTCATCTTTATATTTTTATTTTCCTCTTTTGATTGATTACCTTCATTGTTTTCTTCTATTTTTGAATCTGAAGAGCCGTCGTCTATTTCTATAATTTCAGAGCCTACCTTGACAACTGAGCCCTGTGCTGCCAGAAGCCTCTTCACTGTGCCGGAAACGGGAGAGGGTATGCTTACGTTTACCTTATCGGTCATAACTTCAACCATATCCTGATCCTTTGCAATTTTGTCCCCTTCCTTTACCTTCCAGGCAACTATTTCCCCTTCTGCCACTCCTTCTCCAATATCCGGAAGTTTGAATTTATACATTTAAATCACCTGAATTCCCTCAATTTCTTTACTGCCTTCATTATTCTTGTCTCATCAGGGAGATATTTCTCCTCAAGTCTGTAAGGAAATGGAGTGTCAAGACCAGTAACCCTCAAAATAGGGCCAATTAGATAATCAATTGCCCTTTCAGAAATGAAGGCAGATATCTCTGCACCCATACCCAGTGTCCTTGGAGCCTCATGAACAATTATTACCCTACCCGTCTTTTTCACTGATTCAATTATTGACTTTCCGTCATAAGGCATAAGTGTTCTCAGATCGATTATGTCAGCACTTATTCTATTATCGGTCACCACCTTTTTGACAAGTGGCACCATGCTTCCATATGTAATGAAAGTGAACTCGTCACCCTCAGTTACAAGGGATGCTTTTCCAATAGGTATCTCATATTCCTCCTCAGGTACATCCTCCTTGATTGACCTGTAAAGTTTTTTGGGCTCAAGGAATATCACAGGATCATTCATCTTCAATGCTGAAATCAATAAACCTTTAGCATCATATGGTCCAGATGGCGTTACCACGGTTAAACCTGAGGTATGTACGAAATAAGATTCACCACTTTGTGAGTGATACAGACCCCCTCTTATGCCTCCTCCATAGGGGGTACGCAGCACCATTGGTACCTTTAGTCTGCCTCCACTCCTGTATCTTATTTTTGCAGCCTGACTGACCAGCTGATCAAAGGCTGTGAATATAAAATCCTGAAATTGTATCTCTGGCACAGGTTTCAATCCAGCAAGTGCCATACCAATTGCAGAACCAACTATTCCTAGTTCAACAAGAGGAGTGTCAATTACCCTCTTCTCCCCATATTTGGATAGAAGACCGTCAGTTACCCTGAACACTCCGCCATCAACACCCACATCCTCTCCAAGAAGTATTATCCTGTCATCCTTTGCCATCATTTGATCAAGTGTTGAATTAAGTGCCTGAACTATATTCATGGTCTTCGAACTCATTGCAGATCACGCTCCTCCTCTTCAAGTATCCAGTTCTTATTTTCATAGATATCCTGGAACAGTGTGTCATCGCTGGGCTCAGGGATCAAGAGCCTTTCCTCCAGTTTCTTTTCGATTAATTCATTTGCCTCTTTCTTTATTTTTTCTATATGTGCCTGATCAATATAGCCCCTTTCAATAAGCTTCTTTTCCGTCAGAACTATAGGATCGTTTGGACTGCCTTCCGTTATCTCATTCTTTCTGTACTTAGTTGGATCATCTGATGTTGAATGGGGCCCCATCCTGTAACAAACTGCTTCAATAAGCACGGGTTCAGAAGTTTCTCTCATCATATCCACAATAGGCTTTGTTTGCTCATACATTTCAAGAAGATCCCTGCCTTCTATCCTATAGCCTTTCATTCCATATGCATCAGCCTTCTTCCATATTTCCTGCTTTGTCTGCTTCTCAGTGGGTATTGATATTGCCCAACCATTATTTTCACAAAAGAAGAGAACAGGAACATTCCATACAGCCGCCATATTCATGGCTGCATGGAAGTCAGGTTCTGAACTTGAACCGTCACCGAATGATGCTGTCACTATGCCCTTTTCATTCCTGTATTTCTTTTTATATGCATATCCAACAGCCAGTGGCAGGTTAGTTGCCACAGGGCTCTGAACACTCATGAAATGATAATCCACGGCACTGAAATGAGAGGGCATCTGCCTCCCTTTTTCCTCATCCTCTTTGTTTCCAATTATCTGATCCATAAGTTTTTCAACGGGAACACCCCTGTGAATCATTAACGGCACGTCCCTGTAATACTGAAAGAATATGTCATCATCAGTGAGACACATTGAAAGCCCAATTTGTATTGCCTCCTGTCCCATTGTTGGTGTATAGAATCCAACTTTCCCTTGCCTCTGGGCCATCATAATTCTTTTGTCAAATGTTCTTGAAATAACCATAGCGTTGTATGCTCTTACAATTTCTTCCTTTTCTCCCAATCAATCACCTCTGTTATTTTCAATCCAAGCTTCAAATGCCCTGTAGGATGTTCTGACAAGCGGGCCAGAAGCAACAAATTTGAAACCCTTTCTTTTTCCTGTAATATAAAGTTGTTTATAAACTTCTGCGGATTTATATTCAGTAACGGGAAGCTGCTTTTTTGAGGGCCTTAGATACTGACCAATTGTCAGTATATCGACACCAACCTTTCTAAGATCGTCCATAGCCTCCTCAACTTCCTCCTCCGTTTCTCCATGTCCCAGCATTATGGAGGATTTTGTTATCATTTTTTTATCCCTTTCCTTCACATATTTCAGTACTTCAAGAGACTGATCATAACCTGCCCTCGGATCCCTCACTTTTGGAGTTAATCGTCTCACAGTCTCTATATTATGTGCCAATACATCCGGCCCAGCGTTTATTATCTCATCAATTAATTCTTTTTTTCCTTGAAAATCGGGTATAAGAGATTCCACCTTTAATCCGTTATCTTTTAATATTTTTATTGTCCTTGCAAAAGCCTTAGAACCCTGATCTGGAAGATCATCCCTGTCCACGGAGGTCAAAACCACAAACTTTAGGTTCATTTTCAATGCAGAATCAAGAACTTCTTCAGGTTCATATGGATTTAAAGGTTGAACGTTGCCGTGTGTGACTGAACAAAATCTGCATCCCCTTGTGCAATTTTTTCCAAGTAGCATGAATGTTGCAGTACCAGACTCCCAGCATTCTGAAATATTTGGACATCTTGCCTCCTCACAAACTGTGTGGAGACTATTTGATCTTATAATAGAATTAACTTTTGCAAAGGTTTCACCTGATGGCAGCCTTACCTTTACATAGTCGGGCCTTTCCATGGAAGTTAATCTTCTTTTGACTTATTAATTTGATTTATTTTTCAAACCATTATGAAATATTATATGCAAAGTGTTGTTAAGGTTAATATTTTAATACTTCCTAACATACCAAATCGTGAATTCTGAGGACTGTATATTCTGCAGAATAGTTGAGAAAAAGGAGGCCAGTATAATTTATGAAGATGATTCTGTGATGGCCTTCATGGATAAATTTCCCGTTGAATTCGGCCACACCTTGATTATTCCTAAAAAACATTATGAAAATATATTTGAGATTGATAAAAATTCATATCACAGGGTTCAGGAACTGGCAAGATTGCTGTCAGGCATCATCGTTAGTGCGTTTGATGCAGACGGCCTTAACATAGGACAGAATAACGGTGAATGTGCAAACCAGAAGGTAATGCACTATCACTTACACCTCATACCTAGGCATTGTGGTGATCGCATCGGATGGGAGAGAAAATGGGCCACCGAAGATGACCTGAAAAAGCATTGTGACATGATTAAAAAAAGTGTATCTGAAAGGAAGTTAAGAGAAAATATGGATATATTATAATATGTAAATGGAATATTACTCAGATATGTATAGCATAGAAGAACTATACAAAAAGGCTATGGAATTAAAAACAAAGGGTATGTCCGACAAAGAAATATCCACCGAGCTGCATCTTTCTGTGAATACTGTAACCTGGCTTTTAAGTAAGGATTTCACTGGAAAGAAAAATGTACAGGATGTAAGGATTGGATGGAGAAGCATTGGTGTATTTGGCGGAAGGATTGCCTCACTTGCCCAAATAATGGTTGACGTTATAGATGAGGAGATGGAAAAAATGGATATTGAACCAGATGCAATACTGGGTGTTGATGTGAATGGCATTCCATATGCAACACTTGTATCCTATTTCATGAATAAGGAACTTATAATTTACAAACCTCATCCCGCAAGAAAGGACGGCTATTTCAGCAGCAATTATGCAGGTGTTAATGGAAAAAAGGTCGTTATAATAGATGACGTTCTGAGCACGGGAGAAACCATGAGAAGAACAATTAAGGATGTGAAAGCTGAATCCGGTGAACCGGTTCTTGCAGTTACAGTCGCATCAAAACTTTCAGAAGAACAGATAGAGGGAATCAGGATAAGATCACTGATAAGAGCCAATCTGGTGGGTCTGGAGTAGATGTTCTGGTCTGAAAATGTCATAAATGGTTTAAGTGGACATCAGAAGGTTTCAACAGGCATTTCTCCATCTGGGCCAATACACCTGGGCAATCTAAGGGAAATAATAACAGGTGACATTCTTTACAAGACCTGCATTAAAAATGGTATAGATGCAGATTTCATATATCTCTGTGACGATGTTGATCCTTTGAGAAAGGTCTACCCATTTCTTGATCAATCATATGAAAAGTTTGTTGGAAAACCTCTTTACAGGATACCCGCGCCAAATGGCGAAGGAACATATTCAGAATATTTTCTTAACCCATTCAGAGAATCAATGGAAAAGCTTGATATTCATCCACAGGTCATAGAAACACACAATCTGTACAGAGATGGTCTTCTTGGCCCTATAATAATTGAACTCATAGAGAAGAGAGAAACTGTAAAAGAAATAATAGAAAACGTGAGCGGAAGAAAACTTGACGATCTGTGGTTTCCATACAGCCCCATATGTTCAAAATGTGGGAGTATAAAGGCCACATCTGCAAAAAGTCTGGAAGGTGAGTTTGTAAGATACACCTGCAAATGCGGTAACGAGGGAGAGGCTAATGTTTACAAGGATGATGGAAAACTGCCATGGAGATTGGAATGGCCTGCAAAATGGAAAGCTTTGAACGTAACAATTGAGCCATTTGGAAAGGATCATGGGACTCCAGGTGGATCCTATGACACAGCAAAAGCCTTATGCGAAAAGATACTAAATTACAAAACACCAGTACCACTTGTTTATGAAAGAATACTCCTTAAGGGAAAGGGGGCAATGCATTCCTCAACAGGTATAGCAATACCAGCATCAGAAATACTTTCATTCATGCCTCCTGATACTGTAAGATATCTTATTTCAAGGGTTTCCCCTTCAAAACATATTGACTTTGACCCAGGAGAGGGACTCCTTTTCTTAATGGATGAATTTGAAAAAAATATGCAGATGTACAGGGATGGTAAACTGGATGAAGACAGAAAAATGTCTGTGGAACTGAGCATGGTCTATGGTAAAACAGGAGTTGCAGATTTCAGACACATATCAACACTGATTCAGGTTTATGGAGACAGGGAGAAAGTTATGGAGGCATTAAAGCGCTCCGGTAAGAATCCTGCAGATTATGGTGAGCTATTTGATCTGGCAAAAAAATGGACTGAAACATATGCCCCTGATTCCTATAAAATTGAGCTTAGTCCCATAAATGCAAAAGTTGATCTGAATGAAAAGGAAAGAGAGATGGTTAATATTGCATTGGAAACTTTACAATCACAGGATAGATGGGATTCCGAATTCATACATTCTACTTTGAGGGAGGCCATAGGAAAAAGTGGTCTTTCACCGCAGGATGGATTTTCCTGTTTATACAGGATTTTCATTGGAAAGGAAAAGGGGCCAAGACTTGGATTTTTCCTCTCCATAATGGAAAGGGAATTTGTACTAAAAAGGTTAAAATCCGTACTGGAAATCAGGTAAATTATGAAAGAAACTGTAATAATAAATTGTGCACTCCCATATGCAAACAATTCCCTGCATATAGGCCATATAGCTGGGGCATACCTCTCCGGAGACATATTCAACAGATTCTCTAAGCTAAACGGGAAAAGAACAATATTCATCTCTGGAAGTGATGAATATGGGACTCCCATAGCATTGAAAGCTGAAAAAGAAAAAAAATCTCCAAAGGAGATTGCTGAAAAATTTCACAAAGAACATTTTGAAACTTTTAAAAGACTTGGGATATTTTTTGATAACTTTGGGGAAACAATGGATCCACTTCATCAGGAGACTGTGAATTACTTCTATAAAATTCTTAAAGAAAGAGGTTATCTTTACAGAAAAAATGTGACATCAGCATACTGTCCAACGGAGAAAAGGTTTCTTCCTGACAGATATGTGAACGGTACTTGCCCAAACTGCGGCAATGTAAATGCAAGGGGAGATCAATGCGATGAATGCGGAAGGACATATGATCCACAGGAACTCATAAAGCCTTATTGTGCCATATGCGGTTCAGCTGCGGAATTTCGTGAGACAGAGCATATATTTTTCAGGATAAGCTCGTTACAGGATGAAATTGTTTCCTGGCTAAGTGGAAAGAAAGATTGGAGAAAAAATGTAAGGGATTTTTCCTTAAACATATCTTCCGGTGGATTAATTGACAGGTCAATAACAAGGGATATGGATTGGGGTGTAAAGGTACCCGAAGATGACATGAAAGAAAAGAGAATATACGTCTGGTTTGAGGCCTTGCTTGGGTACATAACAAACATAAGAAGGTATCTGAATGATACGGATAATATGAATGAATGGAAAAAATTGTATGAGAGTTCAAAACTTTATTATTTTATGGGAAAGGATAATATATTTTTTCATTCAATCTTTCTTCCCGGAATATTCATGGCATCAGGAATGGATTTTCTTCCTGAGAGGGTTACTGCAAATGAATACCTGAGATTTAAGGGGGAAAAATTCTCAAAATCAAAGGGTATAGGTTACACAGTTAATGAAATACTTCAAATTATACCACCTGATTATCTGAGATACTACCTTTCATCAATTCTTCCTGAGAATTCGGATTCTGATTTCTCTCTTGAAGAGCTGGAAAACAAGGTAAATTCTGAGCTCATAGGCAAATATGGCAACCTTGTTAACAGGGTGCTTTCTTTTTCATCTGGTAAATCAATAATGCCTGAACACAATGAAGAAAGGTGTCTCTCAGGTTCTATAGTTGAGGATGGAAAGAAATTCCTTTCAGATTATATTAAAAATATGGGAAAGCTTGAATTCAGAAAGTCTCTGGATATATGGCTAGATTTTGTGAAAAGGGCAAACCAGTATGTGAATGATGGAAAACCATGGGAACTAATTAAAAATGATCCAGTTGCCTGTTCTGATCTTCTTTACCATGCAATGGAATCAATTGACTTGCTTACAGTGACGCTCCACCCCTTTGTACCATTTTCCACTGAGGAAATATGGTACAGTATGCACCAAGAAAAATTTCCAAGAGAATTTGGTGAGATGGATAATTTTAAGAAATACAGGATAGAACAGAGAAAAGTGCCATTTGAAAAACTATCCCTTCCAAAGGATGACCAGGTGGATGTGGATTTAGTTGTGGGAAGGGTAATTGATGCTGAAATTCATCCCGATGCTGACAGGCTACTTCACCTTAAGGTATCTCTTGGTGATGGGGAAATTGAATTAGTTGCTGGACTTAGGGCTTATTACAGTCCCGAAAGCATAAGAGGAAAGAAAATAATTGTTGTTAAAAATCTAAAACATTCAAAAATAAGAGGGATTGAATCACAGGGGATGCTTCTTGCAGCCCAGGATGAAAATGGTGCACACATATTAACAACGGATGAACCTGAAGGAACACATGTGACATTTGGAAATCTTAAATTCAGCGGAGTTAGTAAGATAGACATTGAAAACCTTTATTCTTATGAACTGAGAGTTGAAGAAATTGGAGGAAGGATTGTTCCAACCGCAAAGGTAGGGAGGGAAAGACTTCCCTTTCTAGCAAATGGAAAAATGGCAATATTTGTGGATGGAAAGGTTTCACCAAGATCCATCATAAAATAAAAACTATTTTTAATTATTTCTAACAGTTATTGGTATAACATCATTCTCGTATTCCATCAATGCAATATCAACAGGATCTATAACGTTTCTGGGTATGTCTATGATAACGGGAGCACCCATTGATATTTGCAAAGCACGAGCCCCTATTATCCTAGCTTTTTCGAATTTTGTATGTTGCATAAAAATCGCAGGAATTAA
This sequence comes from Caldiplasma sukawensis, assembly GCF_052315375.1. Classification (NCBI taxonomy): domain Archaea; kingdom Methanobacteriati; phylum Thermoplasmatota; class Thermoplasmata; order Thermoplasmatales; family Cuniculiplasmataceae; genus Caldiplasma; species Caldiplasma sukawensis. Next base: position 20,050 of record NZ_JBLSDG010000009.1, on the reverse strand, counting down.
GGTAATAAATAACTCTATAATAATTTTTTGTTTCATTTTTAAATTAATAAAAGCCCATAAAATCAGGTTTTTTTTAAAAAAATTAATAAAGTTAAAAAACTTACTTCGTTGATCTGATTGGAAAAATTGGAAGTCGTTATACCAGGTGATAAACTGTCAACTGCAGAGGAATATTTTCCTTCAAAGAATACAATGGAGATTAACGGGAAGATAATATCTCTGAAAGCCGGAAAAGTCATTAGAGACGTTAAGAAACTTGAGATAATGGTTGATGATGGGAAAGAGAGAATAACCATTAAACCAGGTGATGTTATTTATGGCCAGATCATAAAATCTGACCAGAAGCAACTGCTGGTAAGGATTGTTGGTTTGAAACAGGGTGAGAAAATACTGTACATAGAGGATGAGGGCTTCATAAGAAACTATGATGGACATCTCGGTACAATGGTTAAAATTGGAGACTTCATAAAAGGCATGGTTGTAAGAAAGAGTCAGAATTATGAGATAAGCCTTCAAGGACATGAATTTGGAGTGATTAGATCAAGATGCAGCAGATGCAGGAACATACTGGTTCTAAATGGAAGCTCACTCTACTGCAGAAACTGTGAGAGATCAGAGATGAGGAAGACAAGTAAGGATTATGGGGTGTTATGATGGAAAGGACAATAAATGATGATGTGCTAAAACTAAACGCGGAGGTTAAAAACCTCAGGGCTGAGCTTGATGAAATGAAAGAAATGCTGAGAGGACTCATACAATATATTATGAAGCAGGATTCAATGGAGGATGACGAATTTAATTGAGGTGAAATGGGATGATGCTGCCGATGAAAATGCTTGAAGATAGTCTGTCAAAAAAAGTTTCAGTCCTGATAAAGGATAACAGAGTATATGAGGGAACGCTTGCAGGTTTTGATGAATTCATGAACATGGTTCTTGAAACAGCTGAGGAAATGGGAGAAAACTCAACGAGAAAACTTGGGAAAATTATTCTTAGAGGATCAAACATTGTTAGAATTACAAAGATAATATAAATTATATATTTTATTGAATAAAAATAGATTTATTTACTTTAGTTAGATTGCAACCCGATGGCAAGGAATGCGAGAAAGGATATCGAAAAGATTATTGCAAAGAGAAGAGAGAGCAATAATCTGAGGAACATTCCTGTTATTCTTATTCCTATATGGCAGATTAAGCTAAGGGAAAGGCTAGGGATGGACGTAGATAAGGAGCTTGTTTATTATATAGTACAGGCCGTTCATGAAGAGGGAACATGGAAGAGACAAAGAGCCATCAAAAACATTGAATCCATATTAATGAAGAGAGGGTATTCAACTCAGGAGTCTGAGTTAATGGCAAAAAGAATTATAGAAATGGCCACTTCAACCTGAATTGAAAATAGACAAAAAATATCTGGAAATTAAGATTCAAAACCTTTTACCCATTAGAAATAGGAAGATAGAACTTGAACAGTATGAAACTGATCCTATCATAGCTTCTCAGTTATTGCATTACGCTTATCTGGATGGAAATATAAAGCAAAGAACCGTTCTTGACGCAGGTTCAGGAAATGGTCTATTCTCATATGGAAGCCTTCTGCTTGGAGCTGAACATGTTGTAGCCATAGAGGTGGATCTTGACCAGGTGAACGTTATTCTCAGAAATATTGGGGAAGAGAAATCTTTCACTCTATACGCATCGGACATATCCAACCTTATTGGAAGATATGATACTTCCCTGTGTAACCCTCCATTTGGTTCTTATAGAAAAAACAATGATCTCCCATTAATGGATAAAATATTTGAAACCTCAAAATACATTTATTTCATACATAATGAAAAGGCTTATGATTTTGTGAAAAAGTATGTTTCTGAGAGGGCAGAGATTACTAGGTTTGAAATTGAAAAATTTGTTATAAAGAATATATACCCACATCATAAAAATGAAAAAGTGATGATTAAAGTGCTTTTTGTTTCTGCTATAAATTCTTCATTTTGAATTTTCTTTTAATTTTTCATAGTTGTTGAATATACTTTTAACATTTTTTCCTTCCATATACTTCTTTGTAACGTCCACCCACACATAGAAACATCCGTCAAAAATACCCTCTTCATTCTCCTTAAGCTCACTCATTGAAGGTACCTCCTGTAAAAGTGTTTCAGTTTTTCCCATGCATCCATTGAGGCATCCTTGTTATAGCTCATACCCGTATCATTGAAAAATGCATGATATGTTCCAGGGTATAGTTTCATTTCAAAATCTAGTTTTAACTCAACAACCTTCTTTACCAGATCGCTTAATCCTGCATTTATTCCGCTATCCTCACCTGCATAAAAGCCTGTGATTGCCCCCTTTACGTTTTTTAAATCGTCAAGATTCCTTGGATTTGCACCGTAGAATACCGCAGTTGCTGAAAATGGCCTCTCTGTGGTTAATTGAAATGCGAGACCTCCTCCCATGCAGAATCCGACCACACCAACTTTTTCTCCATTCTTGATCGTCTGATCATAGAAACTTTTAAGATCTGAAATCATCTGTTTTTCCATCTGTTCCCTTTCCTGTGTAACCTTTGTGAATATTTTCTTTCCGTTATCATTTAACTTTGAAAATATCTGTTTAATGGCTTCTGGATCCCTTCTTTTTTCAGGTGGAAGTGACCACATGGGGCGCATTGCATCCATTATATTTTCCTCAGTGAATACATTTTTGTCCTCCGGCCTTGAGTAGAGATCAGGTGCATAAGCTACGTAACCCTCCCTTGCAAGCCTTTTTGAAAAATCCTTTATGAATGCCGTCACGCCCCAGATTTCAGAGATCACAATGACCTTTTTGCCACTCTCGTTTCCAGTTTTGTGGACTTCATAAAAATCCATATTGACCCCAGTTGTTCCTTTAAATTTCCCAATTTTTTCTGAAAGATCATCCATGATGATCAATATATTTTAACTAGTTAAATTTTTACAAATTATTTATATTCAAAAAATATGATTTTGAATTAACGAAAGTTATAATCTAAATAGATCATTCCTGTTTAATGAATGAGGAAATTTTTGATTTTTTGAATGAAGTCAGGAGTAAATTGAAATTCAGGGTGACTGATGAGAGAAAGAGTGTCAGAAAAATATATTCAGAAATCTACAAAAAAGGGGAGTTTGAATATATTAATAATTTCTCAGGAACCAATAGTTTCTCAGGTATAGAGTATATTATGAAAAATTCAGTACCTGTTTTTTCAATAGTTTATTCCGGTATAACTGTTTATGAAGATTTTCCATACTCCTCAATTAAACATGTTATTGAAGAGGCACTATCAAAAACAGAGAGAGAATTTCCAGTTAGGGGCCCTCAATTTTATACGGTTGACAATTTTACCTATGAAAACCAGTGGGAGGGAGAAATTGATTATTTTATGGGATATGAAACTGTGAAGTTTGATGATGAGATTATTTATGAACAGCATTACTCAGGCTGCCTCATAGAATAAAAATACATTAATAAATTAGCATTGAGGATAAGATGCTTGGAAAAATGCTTATGGAAAGCGGGGCAATAAAAAGAGGGGAATTTACTTTGAGTTCAGGAAAGAAATCAAATTATTACGTAGATATTAAGGATGCCTGTGCATTTCCCCATATACTTAAGGAAATAGTGAGTGAAGTTTGTAAAAGGATTAAGGGAGAGGCTGTGGGAGGCGTTGAATTGGGTGCAGTTCCAATTGTTTCTGCTGTTGCATATGAGATGAAAATACCCTATTTTATAATAAGAAAGGAAGCAACACATGGACTAAAAAAAATACTGATAGGAAATCCTGTAAATGATATGGAAGTGGACATAATCGAGGATGTTGTTACAACTGGAGCATCCGTTTTAAGGGCCGTGAATGTGTTGAGAGAAAATGGCATGAAGGTAAAAAGAGTCATAACCGTTGTGGATAGGAATGAGGGTGGGAGAGAAAAACTTAGTGAGAATGGCGTTGAATTAATAGGAATAATTAATGTGAGGGATATTCTCAAGGATTAGAAGGAAAAAAAACATCATCAATTCTTAAAAGTTCTATTGATGTTGTATCTGAACCTACCAGAACCCCTTTTGAGTTAGCTATTATGCTTGCTCCTACCATGGGGCTCCCAAAGTTTGCAGTTCCTGTCTTTATTTCTACCTTGAAAAGATCCTTTAGAATTTCCATAGAGTCTTCATCTACCTCAGGGTTTACAAGCATTCCTCTGTTTGTAACAACAGCTGCAGATCCAACAGTAGGAAATGCCCCTATTCTCCCTCTTACTGTTTCAACACCCAGAACATCCTCTACTTTTTTAACAGTTGCCGGATCATAATCCTCATGTATCATAGCGGCATGATCGTTTGCAATAATGTCATTACCAACGGCGTTTATTACCTCGTCCATATACATAATGTTTCTATCGCCAAGTTCAAAATCTATTTTCCCTTTCATCTGAAAACCACTTACTATCAATCCATTACCATTAATAACGGAAAAAACTCCATACATATAGGATGGATCTACTGAACTTTCAAGCAATTTAACCCCTAAAACTTCTTTAACCTCTGCTTTTACATTATCATCAAGAATTGAGGGGATTATGGCCACATCGTCAAAAGCCCTTACGTATAGGCCTATGAATGGATTGCTAAATATGGATAATTTTTTTATCATTTTAAGGCATCAATACTTCGGTTTCCCCATTCTGTAATTTCAATGCCTTAACTTTTATGTACGAAGGTATTTTGTATTTTCCTCTCTTCCATATTTCTTCATTAACTTTCTGATCTATCCAGACTTTACCAATTTCTGTTTTTGTATATCTGGATACAGATTTCTTTAAAATTGAAATTGCTGAATCAGCCCTTCTTTTTTTTGAGCTGTTAACAGCCTTTCTCAGATTCACCGTTATTATAATTTCATTTGATACATCCTCTGCCACTATTTCACCTCATAGTTTAAGCTTGTTTCTTCTCCAGTTTCTGCTATATGGATTCTGAGTTACCTTCCTATCGGTTCTCAATATAACCCAACCAGGTACTCTTCTATTCTGCTTCATTTTTTTTAATAACCTTATCTTCCTTCCAGTCTCTTTATTCCTGCTCATTTTATCTCCTCTCTATATGAATTTCACGTTTACTGTCCATCATTTTTCCCAATAGCTGCTTTAATTCATCATCGTTAATTACTCTGTTGATCCTTCCCATGGAATACAGTTGAATAAGCTGATTTTCAACATTTTCAACCATATCCGGCTTAACCAACCTCAAATTTGACAACCTTTCTCTTGCTTTAGGATCAAGTATCTGCCTGAGTATCTGCATCTTTCTTGCTCTTTCAGCCTCCTGTGCAGCTTTTTCCTGCTCCAGTTCTTCCTGAGCAGCCCTGCTGTTCTGAATCTCCTGAAGCTTTCTCCTTCTTATTTCCTCAAGCTCCCTGTCCTCATCCATTTTAACAACCCCCTCAGAGGTATTTTTTAATTTCCGGCATCTTTTCTGAAATATCCTTCATTATATTCTCAGCACATTTGTGCATGAAGGCTTCCCCCTTTGGAGTTACCTTTCTTCCTTCCTTAGTTTTTTCCAGATAACCAAGTTCTTCAAGTTTCTGAAACATTTTTCTTATGATGTACCTGCTACCCTCAACTGGGTGATACATTGCAGATCCCTTATCTCTTTTTCCTCCATAATCTGATGAAATTTTTTGAATTCCGATCTTCCCCTTCACATAAACCTTCCTTAATGTAGAAGCCAGCCTTCTATAATACCAATCATCTTGTGTCCATGATTTCTCCCTATGGGAACCCGCCTTAAGATATTTTGTCCACTCTGGCTCGGATATTTTTTCATCTTTTTGAAGTTCTTCTTTCATTTTTTCAATTAATAATTTTGGTGGTACCTGCTTAATGTTTACCATCTTTGCTCACTCAGTCAGACTGTATTTTCAAAATGTTAATAACTTTTTTCTTCCAATCGTTTTAAGATTTGAAAAAAAATAATTGTATTTTATTGTTTTAGAGCACACTTATGTGGAAATATATGTGGAATGTTAAGCCGATTATATATGTTGCAAGTGCAGCAAGAACAGATAGTACTGAAGCTCTCGCAACAGATTTCATTATTGATGTATTGAGAGATATTGCAATAATTGAACTGGTAATACCCTGCACAGAGGCCACAAGAATCACCGAAAGTATGATTGCATAGTTTCCAATTCCTATAAAGAATGGGAATACGGGGAAAATTGCACCTAGAATGTATGATAAACCTGTGTAAAGTGCAGAATTTGTAGACCTTTTCTTTTGCTCTTTTATTTCATCTGATCTGTTTTCATTGTTTAGTAGGTTCTCTCTTTTAATATTAGATATCCTGAATTCACTTTCTGATGATTTTGATAAAAATGAACCTAAACTCATACTTATAGTTCCACCAATACCTACTACAATCCCAGCCAGTCCTATAATAAAGTCATTTTGAATTATTCCAGTCAATCCGGCAACTGCCGCAAGAACTTCTACAAGACCATCGCTCATACCATATATTGTCGCCTGAATCCTGTCGAGAAATTGCTCGGTGGTTTCATTCATACTGTTAAATACACTTTCATGGCTCAATTCATCCTCAATTATTTTATCCAGACCACCTTTGATTTCCTCATTTTTTAAACTTTTTCTGAATTTTTTGTATTTAATAATGCTTTCCACTTCACCCCTTTCAAGAAGATTAATGGTCAGTGTTTTGCCAAGGATGAATGAGAGAAAATAAAGTAGTGAGACTCTCAATTTTTTATATCTAAAACGTTCAATTTTTTCACCATACTCCGTAAGCTTCTGTCCCCAATATTCAGAATGGGTTTTTTCTATTCCTGCCAGAAAAAAAAGTTTATCCTTAAATTCCATATCATTTGTTGACTTTGCAAGTCTATTGTAAAATTCCATATCTGTTAGTTCGTCCTTATAGAATGAAATGAGAAACTCCTTCTCCTTGTTTTTCTCCATTAATGCTCAATTAACTTCAAACATATAAAGTATATATTACGAAAATCGTAAATTAATCTCGAATCTCCAAAGAAATCATATTAAATTCACTTTCTCTTTACATATTGATAATTATGCAGGAACAGGAAAAAAATAATTTTGAACATGTTTCAATAAAGGTGACCCCACCAGGTCCAAGGGCAAAGGAGATAGTTTCTGATGATGAAAAATATCTTGTAACCAGCACCAAATCCCTGCCAATAGCTGCCAGGGATGCAAAGGGAGTTTATGTCAGAGATGTTGATGATAACGTGTATATTGATTTTGCAGCTGGTATAAGTGTGAATAATATGGGCCATATCCATCCATACATTACAGAAAAAGTTCAGGAACAGCTCTGGAAACTATGGCATTTTGCAGGTACTGATTTTTACTATAAAGAGCAGGTCGAAGCTGCAAAATCCATCATTTCAATATCTCCAGGAAACAGCCCTAAGAAGGTATTCTTTACCAACAGCGGAACTGAGAGCAATGAAGCTGCCATAAAAGTGGCAAGGATAAACAAAAAGAAAAGCCAGTTCATAGCATTCATAGGTGCATTTCATGGAAGAAGCCAGGGCTCTCTTTCATTCACGGCGTCCAAAGCAATTCAAAAGAAATGGTTATTTCCAACTATGCCAGGAGTTGAGCATGTACCGTTTCCAAATCCATACAGGAACCCATTCGGAATTGATGGGTACGAGCATCCAGAGGAGTTGACTGAGGCCGTTTTGGAATTTATAGAGAAATACACACTGAACATGTATGCTCCAAAGGAAAATGTGGCTGCAGTTATGGTTGAACCTATACAGGGAGAGGGGGGTTACATTGTTCCACCAATGAATTTCCACAAAAAACTGATGAAACTTGCACACGACAATGATATGCTTTACCTTGTTGATGAGGTTCAGACAGGCTTCGGTAGAACAGGAAAATATTTTGCTTCTGAACACTTTGGAGTTGAACCTGATGTAATGTCTCTTGCAAAAGCAATTGCAAATGGGTTACCTATGGGTGCAATAGTTATAAAGTCAGAATATGACTTCCCAGAGCAGGGCCTTCACTCAAACACATACGGTGGTAATGTTTTGGCATCTGTTTCATGTATTGCAACCATTGAGGCTATGAAAAAGGAAAATGCTGTGAAGAATGCTGAAAAAATGGGAGCAAAGTTAAGGAAGAGACTGGAAGAGCTTCAGGAAAAGTACGATGTGATTGGAGATGTGAGAGGTATTGGACTGATGCAAGCAATAGACTTTGTTGAGGATAGGAGATCCAAGAAACCAGCAGTTAAATTAAGAAACACTGTGGAATACAAAGCTTTCCAAAACGGTATAATTGTTCTAGGAACAGGAGAAAGTGCAATAAGGCTGATACCGCCTCTTATAATAAATGAGGCACAGATAGACGAAGGGATTGAAGCTCTTGAAAAAGGAATAAAACAATCTCTTTAATCTTTATTAATGAAGGAAAGAAATTCATTCAGCTTCATACCATCATTAAATTTGATTATAAAATTTCCATTTTTAGATTTGTATACCTCTGGTAGAAAATTGTAAACTATTCTCATTCTTCCCTTTGGATTGCCTGGCAACCTGAAAACTCTCCATGGATCGCCATCATATTTTTTTAGCCTGAATGCATAGATCAACATTATTCCTGCTTTTTCACAAAGGTCTATCAGTTTTCCTGCCTGTTTTTGATTTCTACCCGAAGATGAAGAGAAGGTTAGAACATCATCTGAACTGCTTTTAACCTCTATTATAAAAGATAGATCATACCTTACAGCTATTATATCCGCGCCTTTTGAACCAGCCGATCTAGATACAAAAAATGGCTTATTTTCAATTGACCTGTAATTGTCTGCCTCCAGTATGTCAAGATTTTTTGATATTTTCTTTATAGAATTCTTATTGCCTGAAAGGATTGATACAAGTTCTCTTTCGTATATGCTACCGTTCAACCTTTCCTAAATTCCTAATAATATAATAGATTTGCAGTGAATTATTAGAAATGAATTAAGAGATTGTTGCAATAATACCTCCGATAATTGAAACGATTATGAAATAAAACCCAATGCTTGGAAAGTAAGAATATGAAACGTTGGAAGAGTTTATGACATTAATGAGGTAAAGTATTGCAGCATAATAAACACCTAGCGAAAGAATTCCAAATATCATTCCGATTACTGCAAAAGTTCTCTTACCGCCTCTCATTTTGTTCCCATTAATTCCAGTATATACTACTTGAATAAGGTAAAAAACCATTGAAAGTATCAATATAACAAGTGAGGCCAATACTATATCAGGAAAATATTTTAAATCTAAATTTTTGGAAAATATGGATACGCTATGATTTATACCAAAAGCAGAATAGGACAAATTAAAAAAACTTAGGTTAAATGTTTGAGAAACCTGAATTATTGAACCCGAACTGGTTTCCTTTATTGAAAAAACTGGGAATGCCAGTGAAATAGCTGCAAACAGAAGACCTATAACTGAACTGACAATAATTATAATATGACTTGACCTGTTTGTTGACATCTTATTTAGATATAATTACATATATAAAAATATTTACAATTTTCGTTTCTTAATAGAATTTTATAAAATAATTGCTAAATTATTCATGATAAAATTCAAGATAAAAAGAAAAATCATATAACATAAATTTAGTCTGCCCTACCTATTTTTTGTATTTTTGAATATTATGAAAGAAGATGTATGTTTATGAATAAACTTTCGACACGAATAATTACGGAAGAAAACGTCATTTATTTTTAATGAAATGAAATTTTCATTTCAGAGTGTCATAATTAAAAAGATATGGACACTGGGGAAATATAATTAATAAAAAGATACATTTACAATAATGATAGAATTAAACGGAAATAAATTGGCTGAATTATACATACCTGATAATACCCACGTTGAGAATAGTAACCTTTTGGACCTTGCAAAAAAATTTGGATTATCCGATATAAACTCTCTTTATGAATTTTCAGATGATAATATTCTGGATTTCTATGAGAAACTTCCTGACTTTTTGGGAATTGAGTTTTATCAAAGGTATAGTAAAGTTGCTGACGACAGCAATGGTAAGGAATTTACAAAATGGTATGTAAATGGAAAAATCAACATTTCATACAACTGCGTTGAAAGATATAAGGATTCTGAAAAAGTTGCAATCATTGCAGAATTTGAGAGTGGTGAAAGAAAGGAAATTTCATATAAGGAACTTGACAGATTATCTGGAAAATTAGCAGGATCATTAAAAAAATTAGGGCTGAAAAAAGGTGATCGAGTTGGGATATATCTACCCATGATACCAGAGGCGGTCATCTCAATGTACGCAATAATGAGAGCAGGTATGGTGGCCGTACCTATCTTTTCAGGATATGGAGAAGAAGCTGTTAAGGTAAGAGGAGAGGACGCAGGTATAAGATACATTTTCACAATAGATGAATATGAAAGAAAGGGGAAAAAAATAAGAATGGCAGAAACCATTGATGGTCTTGGCTTTACACTTATTGTAATAAATGGAAAAAAAGGTAACTGGTTAGAATACAATGAATTTCTGGAGAGTGGAGAATACATAAAGTCGGAAGAAATGAATTCTGAGGAACCTGCAATAATGCTTTACACCTCAGGAACAACAGGTAAGCCAAAGGGAACTATTCATGTTCATGGCGGCTCTTTCATTAATGTGGTCAAGGAAGTAAAATATTATCTTGATTTTAAGGAAAAAGATACTCTTTTCTGGATCACAGATCTTGGTTGGATGATGGGCCCGTGGGAAATTATTGGATCAAATGCTTTAGGAGGTACATGTGTTCTATATCCAGGGGCTGTTGATTATCCAAATAAGGAGAGAATTTGGGAAATTGTTGAGAAAAATAATGTTACCATTCTTGGTTTATCTCCCACTTTTGTGAGGTCATTAAAGGCTGCAGGAATAAAAAGATCGTTTAAAGGGTTGAAAGCCTTTGCCTCTACCGGTGAACCTTGGGATTCTGAATCTTATGATTACCTTTTCAAAGAACTTGGAAAAAAAAGCATACCAATATGCAATGTATCAGGAGGAACTGACATAATAGGATGTTTTCTTGCCTCCACACCCTCCATACCTTTATTCAATTCATGTCTTTACCGTGGCCTTGGTATGAGAGTTAAAGTCATTGATGACAATGGAAATGAGGTATTCAATTCTCCGGGATATCTTGCAACAGATTCTCATTTACCATCAATGACCAGAGGGATATGGAAAGATAATGAAAGATACATAAAATCATACTGGAGTAAAGTCAAAGGATACTGGGTCCATGGAGACTGGGCCATACAGACAAAAGAGGGATATTTCTTTCTTCTGGGCAGATCAGACGATGTAATAAAAACTTCAGGAAAAAGAATAGGACCTGGTGAAATTGAAGACATATGTGATAGGATAAATGGAGTGACTGAAACTGCCGTAGTGGGGATTCCAGACGAACAAAAAGGTGAGGCTATCGGTATATTTTATACTGGGAATAACAGTCAACAGACTAAAATGGAAATAGAAGAGAGAGTAACAGCATATTTTGGCAAATCTTTCAAGCCCAAATATATTGTTTGCCTGGATGAACTACCAAAAACTAAAAACGGAAAGATAATGAGAAGAGTGCTGAGGGCGGCTCTCTGTAATGAGGAAACTGGAGATATTTCCACACTTGCCAATCCTGATCTTGTATACAAAATAAAAGAAATTGGTAAAAATATATTATACAAACAATAGAAAATATTAAATATTATTATAATGTTGTCTTATTGAGGTAAGACGAATGTCAGTTCTTGATAGTGAATTGGATGACAAGATTGAGGAGTACAATAAAAGTTCCCTTGTCAGGATAGCTGTTTTGGGGATAGGGGGAGCCGGATGCAATGTAATAGAGGATATGGAAATCAAAGGGAAGCTTAATGGTGTAATTAAGGTTGGAATTAACACGGAAGCAATATCCATGAGAGAGAAGAAAATAGCAAATAAGATAGTAATTGGAATGAATTCAGCCACAAAGGGAAGAGGATCAGGAAATGATCCACAGAAGGGAAAAGAGGCAGCTATTGAGGATGATAATAAACTGGAAAACCTGATAAAAAAATTTGATCTGGTTTTTCTCATTTGCGGAATGGGAGGAGGGACCGGTACTGGTGCAACTCCTGAAATAGCAAGGATGGCGAAGAAAAACAATGTAATGACCATGTGTTTTGTAACCATGCCATTGAATAATGAGGGGGAACAGAACAAGGTATTTGCTAACATGGGTGTGGAAGAACTGAAAAAGTATTGTAACACCATATTTGAAATAAAGAACCAGAAGATATCAGAGATATACAGGGAGAGAAGAAACTCGGAAGTTTATGAGATTGCAAATGATTTCATTATAAATCAGATAGAGAATATTTCAGAGTTAATAAGAAAGCCATCACTCATAAATATTGATTTTAACGATTTTGCAAGAGTTGCATATGAATCCGGAGAGATTATGACTGGGAGTGGTACAGGAACAGGTGGCGAGGAAAGGATTAAATTTGCTATCGAGAATTCATTGAAAAACTCAATAATAGATTATGATTGCACCGATGCAAGGGGAGTCCTTGTTAAAATTGAGGGATCTGATCTTAAAGTGAAGGAACTCAAGGAAATACTGAAAATATTGAGAGAGAAGACAGGTCCGAACTCAGAGATCATTTATGGTCTTGACATAAACGAACAGATGAAAGGGGCCGTGAAGATAACCATTGTAATGAGTGGTGTAAAATCAAACGAAATTAATTCTGGACTGAGAAAAGAGGAGGAAGCAATCCCCTCAGTATAATATTTTAATATGCAAAACATAATGAAAGATGAAAAGTAGAATTATAGCCTCTTTGGATATACTGAACAGGAATAATCTTTTGGATATTGCCTCAAATATTAATGATCTTGTGTTCTCTTTCAAGATCAACTGGCCAACAATATTATCATGTGGAAAAAGTATAGTAGGGGAATTGTCAAAAATTGGAAATGTTATACTGGACCTTAAAATTGCCGACATTCCAAATACCAACAGGATGATAATAGAACAATTTAAAGATTATGAACCATTTGGATACATATCACATGTTTTTCCAGGAAAAGACTCCCTTATGGAGGTTGTAAAATCTGCAGATGGAACAAATGTCTTTGCAGTATGTGCCATGAGCAACGATGGTGCCAAAGCGTTTATGAATAGATTTTATATGGATTTAATAGAAACAGCCAGGGATGTTGGAGTTTACGGCATAGTTGCTCCAGGGAACGATTACAAATTGTTAAAAGAGATTGCAGAGATTAAAGGAAACATGAAAATAATATCACCGGGCATAGGAGCTCAAGGTGGAAATCATAAGGATGCAATTAAAAATGGAGCAGATTATATAATTGTTGGAAGAACAATTTATCAATCAGAAAATCCTAGGAAAACTGTTGAAGATATTATAAAAACGATTAAGGAATAATAAAGAGGTTATCACATTACGAAAGTTATATATTAGAAAGGTAAATACAGTCATTATAAGGCGATGACTGATCATTATGAGTGAAGTCCTTCCAGAATTAGAACAGAAAAAAGATCTTTTAAAGAAACTCGCAGATGAACATGTAAGAAAGAGAGACAGCTTTTCAAGCGAAAGCCATTACTATGCTGAGGAAAGAGATAAGTTAAACCAAAAGACGAAGTCAATGAGAGAGGCTGTTTTGCAAAAGATTTCTGAAAAGTCTGCGCTTATAGAGAAAGTTCAGAAGCTTAGGGATCAGAAAGAACAGGTTTTTCAGGACCTTAAAAAGTTAAGAGAGAAGATAAGAGAACAGAAAAAGAATTTCAAATCGGATGAATACAATCCGGCTGAGCTGAAGAAAAAGGAAAGAGAGTTGAAAAGACTGGAGGACAAGCAGCAAACCACAGAATTATCAAAGGATGAGGAGAACAAGATTGTTCTTCAGATAAGAAAACTTGCAAACGAAATAAAAATAATGAAAACAAAGGTAGATGAGAGCATACAGCAAAGTAAATCGTACAAAGAAATTTCTGATGAAATAAATAAAAGAAAAGAAGAGTATGATAAACTTAAGGCTGAAATAGATTCCATATCAAAAGAGATAAACAGGCTTGGAGAAGAGATAAATAATGGACTTCTGGAGCTTGATGAGAACAAGAAGAAAGCAGATGAATTTCATGAACTTTTCATAAAAAACAATAAAGAGGCTGAGAAGGAACACCAGGAATTCATAAAAGTAAAAAAAGACCTCAAAGAAGTAGAAAATATGATTCACTCATTGAGTTCAAAGAATAAAGCTACAAAAAAGAAGGAGAAGGAAGGAGAATTGCAAACCAAAGCTGTGGAACTATATAATAAATTCATAAATGGTGAGCAGCTTACTACGGATGACCTTTTAATTCTACAAAAAGCAGGTCTACTTTAAAATTATTCATTTTCTGAATTTTCTGAAGATAAGGATACATTAAATATTTTTGAGCCACCCTGAATGTTTATTCCTGAGGCAAGTGCGCTGTCATGAATTTCTGTCTTTGAACCGATTCTTATTCCTCTCATCAACAATGATCCTTCTATAGTACTATCATTCTCAATGACACAATTTTCAAATATGATAGAATTTGAAATCCTTGAATTATCCAATATTCTCACATTACTGTAAATAGCACTATTTTCCACAATAACCCCGTCACCAAACTTCACATTCTGTCCTAGATAACAGTTACCCTGTAATCTGAAGTTTTTACCCATTGGCTCTTCTTTTATTATTGCAGTTCCACTCAAATATTTCAGGTTATATTCTCTTCCGTATTTTGCTATCATCAGTTGAGTTCCCTTAATTAAGTCATGAGGCCTTCCTGCATCAAGCCAAGTCCCCTTCAATTTAATTGCACCTATCTTTATGCCTTCTGAAAGCAATTTAGGGAATAGATCCTTAGCAAAATCATAAGGCACACCCTTTGGTATGTACCTGAAAATTTCCGGCTCCATTATATATATTCCTGCATTGATTGATCTTGAAAATATCTGATCCTTCGATGGTTTTTCAAGGAATTTTTTCACGTATTTACCATCTGTTTCTACAATACCAAATTGAGTTGGATCATCCACCTCTGTAAGAATGATTGTGATGAGATTGGAATTATCCCTGTGAAACTCCAATGCTTCATTCAGATTAAAATCTGTAAGAACGTCTCCACTACCAACCATCATTGTGTTGTCAATGAAATTCTCCACCAGTTTTATTCCACCCGCTGTTCCCATTGGCTCTTTTTCAACAGAATAGAGTATGCTTTTAGAACCAAGATCATTTTCCATGATTCCCTTTATAAGTGACTCAAATTTGTATCCCGTAGTTACTATTATGTCCTCAATTCCTGCACTTTTGAAAGAATTTATGGCATAATCAATACATGGACGACCAGCAACAGGAATTATTGGTTTTGGAATTGAATACGTTAAAGGTCTTAGCCTGGTTCCCTTGCCACCAGCCATCAGTATTCCTTTTATTTCCATATTTCAAAATAATGAATTATATTATATTTTTTTCCAGCTTATTTTTCATTATAGTATGGAACTTTAAATTTTACACCCTTTTTTATCAATTCTGAGGAGGAATCATATCCTGCATCTGCATGGCGTATCACACCTATGCCTGGATCTGCATTTAGAACCCTTTTTATTTTTTCTTCAGATTCCTTTGTGCCTTCAGCAACAAGAACAAAACCAGAGTGTATTGAATTTCCTATACCTGTTCCCCCACCGTGATGAACAGAAACCCATGTTGCACCTGACACTGCATTCAAAAGTGCATTCAGGATTGGCCAGTCTGCAATTGCATCACTTCCATCCTTCATGTTCTCAGTCTCCCTGAATGGAGATGCAACTGATCCGGTGTCATGATGATCTCTTCCTATTGCAACTGGAGCCTCGATCTGTCCATCCTTCACAAGATCGTTTATAATCAATCCTATTTTTTCCCTCTCTCCGTAGGCAGCATAGCATATTCTTGCTGGCAACCCCTGAAATTTTACCTTTTCTTGTGCCAGTTTCAACCATTTCACTAGGTGTTCATTATAACTTAGATGATAGGATATCTCCTTATCTATTCTGAATATATCATCTGGATTTCCTGAAAGCGCAACCCATCTGAATGGACCTGAACCTATGGAAAATAGGTCCCGGAGATATGCGGGCACATAACCCTCTATTTCAAATGCATCCTTAACGTTGTTTTCCTTAGCTCTTGTTCTGAGATTATTACCATAATCAAAAACCTTTGAGCCCATCTTCTTGAATTCGAGAATAGCCCTTACCTCCTTGGATATTGATTCGTAAACTTTCCTGATATAATCGTCATGATTTTTCTCCAGGTGTTCTTTTGCACTTTCAACTGTAAAACCCTCTGGAATATATCCAAGATTCAGGTCATGTGCTGCTGTCTGATCAGTAACCACGTCAGGAACTATTCCTTTATTCACAAGTTCTGTATAAATGGTTGCTGCATTTCCAAGAAGACCTATTGACAAGGGTTTTCCCTCACTGAGTGCTTCATCTTTCATTTTAAGGGCAGTCTCAAGATCTTTGGCCTGAACGTCAAGATATTTTCCCTTTAACCTTCTGTCTATCTTTTCCTGATCGACATCAACAATTATGCCAACACCATTGTTCATGGTTATTGCCAGAGGTTGAGCTCCACCCATCTCTCCAAGACCGGCAGTCAAAACCCATTTACCCTTAAGGTCATCTTGACCAAACTCCTTCTTTGCAAGTGCGTGAAGTGTTTCGTAAGTACCTTGCAGAACTCCCTGACTACCTATGTATATCCATGAACCCGCTGTCATCTGTCCAAACATTGTGAGTCCTCTCCTTTCAAGGTCCCAGAATATATCATCAGTTGCCCATCTTGGTACTATCTGAGCATTTACTATCAGAACCCTTGGTGAATCTTTGGAAGTTTTGAACGCTCCAACAGGTTTACCAGATTGAATGAGGAGTGTCTCATCTGTGTAAAGTTCTTTCAACATTGAAACTATCTCATCAAAATCTCTCCAAGTTCTGGCAGCCTTTCCCTTTCCGCCGTAAACTATCAAATTCTTTGGATCCTTTGCAACCTCAGGATCCAGATTATTCATTAAAAGTCTGAGTGCTGCCTCCTGTTGCCATCCTCTGGTATTCAGGCGCTTACCTCTTGGTGCCCTTATCTCTCTAAATTCCTGCATAATTCCATATAAGAAAAAATGTATATTTAGTCTTTGAAAAATCAGCTATTTTTAAACGCCAGTGCTGATACAAATGCAAGAGACCATAATACTTCAGGAATGAAAATCATCCTTTCCATACCACCCTCTCCCAATCCCAAATAGAAAGAGGGCATTTTTGCCAGGATTCCTATTGAAAATAAGACCAGAGATACTATTGATATTGTTCCAAGAGTGGCGTATATTACAGAAACAAAATTCCTCTCCTTTCTCAATACTATATAAGAGGCAGCTGAACCAAAAAAGAATGCAAGAAAAGCAAATACGAGATGAATAAAACCAAAGTGTTCATTAAATATACCAACACCAGCAGATCCAATTCCACCAAGCATTATGAATATGAAAAAATATTTATTATAAATTTTCAAAAGATAACTACCTATGATTTCTGTTATACCAAGTAAAATTATTGCCCCATTGAATATGTAGGGGTAGGAAGCTATTCCAAGATGACTTATCGAATTCTTTGAAACGCTGTAAACCGGCTGAAGGAATTCTGATATATTTACGCCGAAATAAAAGATCAAAATTCCAATGAAAATAATGAGTGCACCATATTTAATCTGTTTCTTTTCATCCATGAATATTTACCAGAATATATAATATTATTTTTTCTATACTTTTATTTTCTTTATATATAAAGATAATAAATGTTAAAACAGTGCCAGTTTCTTAAAGTATTTCTAATAAGAAATTATATCACTTAGTTGATTGCCACTGTAGCTCAGGTGGTAGAGCAGCTGACTTGTAATCAGCAGGTCGGGGGTTCAAATCCCTCCAGTGGCTTCTTATAATTCGCTCCAAATAATTTTTTGAAAAAATTTTTCTTTATATACTAATTCACATTTTTAATTATATAAAAATGCAAGAATATGAAAAATAATAATCATACCTTCTTCGTGCCGAATCATTGAACAAAATCTACGAGATCAATGCGGTATATATGACCGTGACAAATATCGCCAATAAAGTCAATATTGTCAGGAAAGAAATCAGATTATCATAAGCAGGCCGAACAATAGCTGGTAGATGCTCTTCTATTCTAAAAATATACGAATAAATAATATCAATCCCAATAAAACTGCCAATTTTAAAAACATTTTTGTGAAATTCATTTTAATTTTCCCCTTTTAATTCCATCATTATTTCTTATAAGGTCTGAAATGATTTTTATATCTTTTTAACAAATCGTGCAGAAATAATCGCTTTCTAAAAGATAGCCTTTTTTTCTTACTTCCCTTTTTAATCTACGGGCACTACTTTTCGCCATAATAATATAATCAAAAAATAAATATAAGACTTTTGAAATTAAAAACAATTTAACTCATTTTTAAAACAGATTCTCCCATTTTTAAACATCCAAATTTTATTACAGACCTAATAATTCTAGATGTTTTAATGCGATTGAATCTGAAATTCAAAATGCATTTTTTTATTTTTGTCCTATAAATTAAGTACTATTGCACACGCATGTATAGGTCAGAATTTTGTTTTCCAAACTCTGAATAAACGTGAATACCCTATATTTGCCATATTTTCTACACATAAATTTTTGATAATGAAATCCCATTGTCAAAGTTTTAAAATAAAACTCTGAAAGTTTAAGGGATTGAATTATGAAGATTGGTATATTTTTTAGTCTTTGTGGCATTATTCCTTCTAATTGTGATCCTATAAATAAAAAAGTAATTGATCATTCATATTCATGATCAGAAAAAATGCGTGTGTCTGGTTGATCTAAACCCTTAAATATTTTGCCTTAAATGCATAATAATCAAAAATATTACAATTGATAAATGACAGGCTTGCATCTAATTTAATTGTATTTAATTGATCTGATATATGTTTTTCTCCCACTCAATGAAATAGATCAGGCACTTAAATAAAGAGTATTGAGAAAATATGATGGAAGAGACTATTTTCTCTTCTTTATAAGTGCAACTGCAGAACCTATGACTGCAATGGCAACAACCGCACCTATTATGCCGTAGAATTCCACATAAGAGATTCCGGAAGATGTAGATTTGCTTGTAGATGTGGAAGTATATGTTATGGTTACTGAAACACTTTTCCCACTTACCGTTACTGAACCTGATGATGGTGACACTGAATAGCCGGATACATTTGTGACAGTGTATGAGTATGTTCCATTTGGTACTGTGAATGTTATTGTGTCTGTTGTGGATGATTCAGTTGTACCGTTAAGGGTTACAGACCATGATGTGCCTGATGGGAGACCGGATTCTGTGAGTGTGACTGTATATTTGCTAACATTTGTCTTAATAGGTGTGAATTTTATGTTTACTGAAGCACCTGCTCCAGTGACAGTTATGCTTCCTGATGATGGTGTTACAGTATAACCTGATACAGATAATACCGAGTATGAGTATGTTCCATTTGGTACTGTGAATGTTATTGTGTCTGTTGTGGATGATTCAGTTGTACCGTTAAGGGTTACAGACCATGATGTGCCTGATGGGAGACCGGATTCTGTGAATGTTACGGGATATGTTGCGGAAGGTTTTTCAGTAGATATTATGCTTACAGATCCTGAAAAAAAGTTAGTAACATATATGTATCCATTGGATGAATCAAAGGCTGATCCATATGGATGTGCTCCAACTGAAATTGTTGAGATAACCTTGTTTGTTGAACCATTTATAACTGAGACATTGTTGGAACCAGAATTCTCCACATATATGTATCCGTTGGATGAATCAAAG
>NZ_JBLSDG010000008.1:0-55855 GCF_052315375.1 Caldiplasma sukawensis | reverse complement strand
TCTACAAATCTCATGGAACGCATGAACAAGGAGATAAGAAGAAGGATCAAGATCATTGATTCAATGCCTTCTGAAGAGAGTGCAATGAAGATCATTTATCTGAGAGCAGCAGAGATAAATGACAAATGGTCAATGAGATCGTTGAGGGGATATTATAAATGCATTGATGAGATTAAGGAAATGTTCCAAAGGAGGTATCCTTTATAAATACACAACATTTGGGACACTATGATTAACCCATATGCATAACTTATTCCTGTGAATTTGTCAATTTTATTTCATAATCATATAAATGACACATTAAATTGTAAAAAGGTAATGAATGCTCATTAATATTTTTGTACTTATCATCTATAAATTGATGATGAAAAAAAGGTTCATGTTTTTCAATCAAGAGAATTATTCTCCTGAACACTTTCAATAAAAGATGATTTCTCAGTCTCCTGATTGGATAACTCTGCAAATCTGTTAAAATCGTTTAAAACCTTAATTTGCATCAGATTGATCAGGTCATTATAATCCCTTGAGGTTTTTTTCATATCTTTTCCTATGATTTTGATCATGTCAAGCATTTTTTTGAAATCTCCATATAGATTTAAACTGAATTCAACTATTTTTTTTGAGTTCTTTATCATTTCTTCTTCTCTCCAAGAAATTTCAATTCCCCTAAGTATTGGGATTATGGAAACGGGAGATGTAAGAAAAACCTTGCTTGAAAATGAATATTCTACAATGTCAGGACATTTTACATATATGTATGAGAAGACATTTTCAAAAGGGATATAAAGTAAGGTATACTCATATGCATTATCTATCTTTTCTGGATAGTTACGTTCTGAAAGTTTTTTAATTGTATCCTGAATATCTTTTTTAAATTTTTTTAAGAATTCTTCTTTTTCCCTAGTATCTTGAGAGTTCTCAGCGTTTAAAAAATTCCTGACAACAGCCTTTGAATCTATAACCACCTTTCTGTTTCCGGGTAAATTTATTATGAAATCAGGCCTTGATCCATCCTCCAGCACCACTTGTGTGGTAAAATCAATATATTTTCTTAAGCCGCCATATTCAAAAAGGTTTTCAAGTCCTATCTCTGACCATTTCCCTGCTTCTATTGTGTTACCAACTGTATTTTTAAGCATGGTTGCTGTATTGTTAATGTTTTCTGCCATTTCCTTTACTGAGTCCATATATCTTAGAATTGAGCCGTAATCTTCTCTTCTTGTTTTTTCCATTGAAATTACTGCTAAGTTTAACTCCTGCATCTTTTCCGAAAATGATTTTGAAATACCCTGAAGTCTTTCCTCTGACTGTGAATCAATAATGTTATTTTTTTGTTGTATTAATTGATTCAATGCATTTATGGTTATATCCTTCATTTCGTTCTGTATCTTATTTACGTAATCACTTATCTGATTGCTTTTAAGAGACCAGATCTTTTTCCCTGAATAATATCCTACAAGGAATCCAAAAAATAACCCAATAATGAGCGGGATAATTGAAAAGAAAATGACTGACATTTTAATAAATATGTCAGACACTTATTTTACCTTTTTCGGAATTCAATTTCTTTTTTTTGATAAAAAATTAATATTTCATTGAATATGACTATTCATGGGCCTCAGTAAAAGGGATATTACAAGAAAAAAGAAAAATCTGGAGGACAAACTTAGAGAACTGGAGGAAAAGGCTAGAAAAAATCCACTGAACAAAGAATTGCAGGAAGAAATAAAGGAATTGAAGAAAAAAATTGATAAAAGTTAAAAAAATAATTTATGCAATTAAATTATTACATACATAATGGAGGAAAAAACCAAAAAAGAACTCAGATCGATTATCATTTCCATTAGTCTTATAGTTATAATTGGAATTGCCCTTGAAATAATTTTTCGTTTTTTTACATCATATGTTCTTCCGTCTTCAATAATTGATTATCTTCGCAAGTATAACATAACACATTACTTGTATTATGCCATAGACGCTTTCATAATTTTCGGAATAGCCCATGAAATAAACAGATTTTCAAGATTTGAAATTGAACTTGTCTCAAATAGATCAAAAAGAGTGAACCTGAAAAATCTTTACACCATAATAAGGGCAATAGTCTACTCAGTGGCAATTGTAATTTTCCTTCTTGATATTGGAGTAAGTCTGACTGGAGCTGTTCTTGGTGGAACAGTTGGTGGATTGGTAATTTCATTTGCTTTACAGAACACAATATCAAATCTTCTATCAGGTCTTATGCTTTCATCATCAGGAATAATGAAACCAGGGGATCCAATGTACATATTTTCATGGTTATTTGATAATCCTGTCCTTGGAAAGATTGAAGACGTAAAGGTCCTTACAACTCAAGTATCTTCAATAGATGGTTTAAAAATCGAATTGCCAAGCACTGCGCTTCTTGGGCAGACACAATTCACAAATCTAACAGATCCTGAAAACAGGTTCCGGGCAAGGTATCATGTCACTTTAACATTACCTGTTGATGTTCCATACTCTGACATTATACAGAAAGCTGTACCCATTCTTGAAACAAAGGGAAAAGAACTTGATTTTATTGTAAAAGAGGTTACATTGTTCCAGAAAAATTTTAATTCAAACCAGGTAAAAGTAATAATATCAATTGGAAACATTATGAATTACAATAAGTGCTCAGATGCTATCAATGTGGCATTCGATAAGGCATATTGGGAAGCAAAGAATGAGATTGCCTCAAAGACAAACCAGAACAAAAATTAAAAATATTCATGGTGAATTGGATGATCCTCTTAGACATGCTGGACATTTGCAGTCTTTATTTTGTTCTATTTTTTTATTTACATTAATGGATGAACACCAGCATGAATATGATTGATCACAAAAAAATATTGAGCCACATTCACTGCAGTTTTTATAACTCATAAATAGTTATATCTATTTAAAATATAAAATCATACCACTAAATTTTTAAACTATTTTTTTTTAACATTATTGTGATCCTATGGTGAAAAAGAAGAACTGGGATCTGGAAGAGAATGAGATAGGAGACGCAAAGGACATGGACAGGCTTGTTTTTGGAGAGGATAAGAAAGATAGAAAAATAAAATCAGGGAAATATTCTGGTTCTGTCTCTGGGAAAAAGTGATGCCTCCCTTATATTATTGAGACCCAGAACAACCTGTGTCAATCTTTCAAGGCCCAGTCCCCATCCGGCGTGAGGAGGCATTCCATACCTGAAGGTTCTTATATAAAATTCAAAATCTTTTGGATTTAAACCTTTTTCAATTATCCTTTTTTCCAGTAATTTTGGATCATGAATTCTCTGTGCTCCAGAAGTTAGTTCTAACTCCTTAAACTGAAGATCATAGGACTTTGTTCTTGATCTGTCTGTTTCAAGTAAACTTGTGTAAAATGGTCTTACTTTTTCCGGCCACTCTATAATGAAATAAAAACCATCAAATTTCTGGCCAATTATTTTCAGTGCCTCATTGTTAAGATCCTCATCATAATTGATATTGAAACCAGCATCTCTCAATATGTCTATACACTCCTTGTGTGTTATTTTAGGGAATGGTGTTTTTGGGACTTCCTTAATAGCAGTTCTTTCCATTATATCCGGTATTGTTTCGAACATGTTCTTGATTCCATTTGCTATTGCATTCTCTAACATGAACATTGCATCATTGTGGTCTGAAAAAGCCATTTCAATGTCTATTGATGTAAATTCATTAAGATGTCTTGGAGTGTTGTGCTCCTCTGCCCTGAAAGCAGGACCGACCTCAAATACCCTTTCAATGCCAGATGCTATCAGCATCTGCTTGTATAGCTGTGGACTCTGATTCAAGTAAGCTATCTTTTCAAAATACTGGATGCTGAAAAGTTCTGCACCCCCTTCAGTTGCAGCTGACACTGTTTTTGGGGTTTGAACTTCAGTGAAACCTTGATTGTGTAGAAAACTTCTTATTCCCCAGAGTAGCCCGGCTTTAGCCCTAAATATATCTCCATTCTCCTTTCTTCTTAAATCGAGAAAACGGTTATTGAACCTTGTCTCAAAATCTACATCAACCCTGTCTGCTACAGGTAGAGGTAGTGGTGATTCTGATCTATTTATTATAATTATTTCTTCAGCAATTATTTCAAAAAATGATTTGCTTTTCTGTTCTTCTGGTATTACACCATGAACTTCGATTACACTCTCCCTCGAGATCTGAGAGATTTCATCATAATTTTCAACATTTCTCTTTACGGTTATCTGAGCCTTCCCTGTACTGTCCCTCATTATTATGAATGTCATATTTTTTAGTGTCTTTATGTCCTCAGCCCATCCGTTTATTTTAACCTCTATTCCTGGCTTTAAATGAGTTGCATCAGCAAGAGATGTTTTTTCCATATCCCTCAATATTTTTGATGTGAAAAATCTTTTCCATATTTTTTTGACTCAGGTAATCTAATATATAGAATTCAAGTTATGGTCTTATGAATAAGAGGGTGTTTAAACACTCAATAATGCTTCTTTTTTTATGTATATTATTGATCACAATTACTTTTAATTCTCAAGGAATTAACGAACACAAATACAAGAATTTTGAAATGAAAAAAGATCTTTTGATAATAAATCTTGAGTATACAATTGATCCTGGGTCTTGCAATATGCTAACGCAGGCCCTCTCTTCTTTGAATAGAACAACAACAGCTGCAGTGGTGATAAAAATGAATACCCCGGGTGGTCTCCTTGAATCCATGGTCAATATGGTTCAGGCCATCAACAAAACTGAAGCTCAGGGTATACCTGTCTACTCATATATAGTTCAGGATGGTCTTGGTGCTTCTGCGGGTTCATACATAGCAATGGCAACCGATCAGATATGGATGGGTACAGGTTCTGAAATAGGTCCATCTACACCAATAGTGGAAGGCGGTTCTCAGATTCAGGAAAATCACACTCTGAATGGAATGGAGGCTCTTATGACAGGTCTGGCGGAAGCTCACGGAAGAAATGTATCAGCCGCTGCACTTATGGTTTTTGATGATGTGGGCTATAATTACGAACAGGCTTTTAAAATACATCTTATAAATGGAATTGCAACAAATTTCACGAATTTCCTGAGTCAACTGAATCTAAACGGATACGTGCAATACACAGTAAGTGAGTCTACATATGATCAATTTGTGAGTTTTCTCAGTAATGCAACAATTGATGGAATTCTCATTTCATTTGGTTCCCTGGTAATTTTGCTGGACATTTACCACAGAACAATTCTGCTCACTATTTTGGGAATATCACTACTCATACTTGGATTTCTAGGCGCCCAGTTAATAAATGGTTCGGTAGTAGGTATAATAATGCTTATAATGGGTTCCGTACTTATACTTTTGGAGGCTAAAACCGGTCATGGTATTTCGCTTATGGGAGGAGTTGCTATGGATATTGCAGGAACAGCCTTTCTAGTTACCCCATATTATAATATAAATGGTGGAAATTATGTTTCAGGATATTCACCCTCTCCAATCGATTATACTTATTTTTACTACATTATTATAATTGTATTGGTTGGAGGTTTTATTGCCTTCTATATAAGTAGAATAGTACGCACACAATTCAGAAAGCCCTTAAACGGATGGGAATCTATGATTGGAAAAAATGGAACTGTTGTTTCTGACCTTGCACCAAAAGGCTGGGTTTCAATTGATGGTGTTAGGTGGAGTGCCACAAGCCTTAATGGAGAAACAATTTACAAAGGAGAAAACATTGTGGTTGTAGGAATTAATAATCTGACATTAACTGTTAAAAAGGTGACTGACAATGATCATGGGATTTGATATAGGTGGATCCAAAATTTCAATGTTTTTGACTGATTCTACTGGGAAAATTTACAAGAGATCAAGGATTAAAACACCCAAGATGAAGAACCCAGAACAGCTTGTAAATTTGGTTGCAGAGATAGCTGAAGATGTTGAAAAGGAAATAAAGGAGGATATTGAGACTGTTTCAGTTGTAATAGCTGGAGCGGTTGATGGTAAAAGAGGCATAATTCATTCATCACCAAATCTTTTTGGTGGAGAGAAGATAAATTTTTCAGAAATGCTTGAAAAACGATTGTCTAAGAATGTCTTTATTGAAAATGATGCAACTGCTGTTGCAATCTCTGAGAAGATATTTGGAAATGGAAAAACCTTCAATAATTTTGTATATGTTACACTGAGTACAGGTATCGGGGGAGGAATTATTCAGGATGGGAGAGTTTACAGAGGTTCAAGGGGTATGGCAGGAGAATTCGGCCATATGGTTATAAAAAAGGATGGGCCTCTATGTGGATGCGGAAGAAAGGGGTGCCTTGAATCCCTTGCAAGTGGTCTGGCGGCAGTTAGAATCATGAATGAAAATGGCGCCTACGAAAAATCCCCATATTTAAGAAGATTCAAAAAGGATAAAGTAGAGGCAAAAACGATCTTTGAAGGTGCACTTTCAGGCGATCAAGAATGCAATAAAATTGTTAATGAAATAATGGGATATATAGTGACAGGAATAAGCAATTTGATAGATATATTTGACCCTGAATCCGTTATGATTGGGGGCGGTATGTCAGATTCCAGAAGTTTAGTTTTTGAACCTCTATCAAAGGAAGTATTTGAAGAACTTAAAACTATGAGCAGGGAGGTTAAATTTTTCAAAACTTCTCAGATTACTGTGGAACTAGCACCTCTTGCGGTGGTAATGTATGAGAATGAGATCCCAGGATTTAATTACAATCGTATAATTAAAGAGATGAGAGAGAAGTTGAGAGTATGATTAAAGTTTTATAATTTTATCATTGAATGATTTTTTGATTTTTGACACTTTAGGGGATATTACAAATCTGCAATAGGGTTGATCTTTATTTCTCTCATAGTATTTTTTATGATAATCCTCTGCTTCATAAAAATTTTTTAAAGGCCTTATTTCAGTAACTATCTTTTTTCTGAAAACGCCCTCTTTTTCCAATTGCTCTATTTTTTTCTCCGCAGTTAATTTCTGTTCATCATTCATATAGAAAATGACAGACCGGTACTGTTCCCCCTCATCAGCACCCTGTTTATCCCATGAAGTTGGATCATGGCTGACAAAAAATACATCAAGTATATCATCAAGTGTAATCACTGAGTCGTCAAATGTTATTTTCGCAACCTCAATATGACCAGTGTTTCCTCTGCAAACCTCTTCATATGAGGGGTTCTCCTTATGCCCCCCTGAATATCCTGGAATCACATTTTTTACTCCATTTAATGTGGAGAAAACTGCCTCTGTACACCAGAAGCAACCAGAACCCAAAACAATTGTTTCTTCCATTTACTTTCCCTCCTTATCCGGAATAAAGTCCAGTGAAATTGAATTTACACAATGCCTGGTATTTTTAGGAGTAAAACCCTCATTTAGGAATACATGACCAAGGTGAGCACCACACTTTGCACACTGTATTTCGGTTCTTATTCCATCCCTGTCAGGTACCCTTTTTACAGCTCCCGGGATTTCATCATCAAATGATGGCCAACCACAACCTGCATCAAATTTCCACTCAGATTTATAAAGAGGAGTGCCACATCTTTTGCAAATATAGGTCCCCTTTTCATAATGATTGTAATATTTCCCAGTAAATGGCATCTCTGTGCCTTTGTAGAGAATAACCCTCTCCTCTTCACGAGATAGTTTTCTATATTCCATATTTTCTAATTTATTTCAGCTATTTAATCGCATATAAAAATTTTTAAAATGTAATTTCTACCTTATTTCATTTATTATAACTTTGTTTTCTTTGAAGGATGATTTCACTGTTTTTAAAGCCATAATGGTCCTATTCAAATCGACATCCATTATACGTAGCCTTAGATTTTGCATTTTATTTTCATTAAACTCCATTACTGAAAATGGCCAAACATCAAGATTTTTAAGACTTGTTAAAAAGGATAATGCAAAACTTGAAGGCTCATCCAGAATCTTAAAATTTATCGAGTCTTCATCATAATCAATCCTAATTGCTTTAAACTGGCTTAAAGGTGCAGCCTTCAGTATTGTTAAATTTTTATTATCATTTGTATGGAAGTCATCATATGAAATATTAATTATTCTTGTATTTTTTTCCAAATATTTAGTAAAAACCTCATCCACCCAGTTTGAAAATTCATAATTTGTCAAACTTACAATTTCAAGTTCGTTATACATTTGATTTTCGAAAAATATCTTTGAAAATTTATTATTATCTTTAGAATTGAATATGAAATCAGAATAATAAGAATCTTCATAATAATATATATTGAACATCAGAAATGATTCTATGCTTAATATTTTATTAAGATGGTTGAAAACTTCTTCATATTCATATTTTCTGTTTAAATATAATACACCGTTTACAAGCTCACCCTTCAACTCATAAGCAATAATGTTAAGCTTTTCAGGTGAAAAATTTTCAGTTGGAAATATTTTCAATTTTATATTTTCTCCCAGTTTTTCACTTGTAATAATAATCCCCTTAAATTGTTGCTTTTCCATTACTTTGGTGCTGAAACTTTCTTTTTTAAATCTGATGATTACTTTTCTGTCAAATACTCCGTTGAGAAAGTTTTTGATGATTTCCATTAATTCTTAATTCTCACTATTAATAATAATTTTATGATATAATCACACAGGTGATATATATTCAATTGTTTGTGTTTCATTATAGAATTTACCTGCGGAATGCATCTCCAGCGTTATCTGAATTTCAGAATTCACAGGTTCCATGGCCACATCATAGTAAATAAAATTTCCATTCTGACTATAATTTAAAACTGCACTGGATAGTGTTGGTGATGTAACATATACCAGACTTACAGAATTTATAAAGCTTACATTATCTCTTATCTCATATTTATTTAAGGAAGTAATTGTGAAAAGTGTAAATTTTCCGTTTGTTTGATTTACATTTACCCAGGATCCGTTATGAAGGTATTGCATTGTAATTGATGGTTCCGTATTGACACTTATTGGTGGATTCAATGCTAAAGACCAGAAAAGAATGGAGGCAAGGAAAAAAACTGCGATAAGATAGAATTTATGAGAACTTCTCTGTGGAATTGGTAGCTTCAAATATCCCAGTATTCTGAAAAGTAGCATAAGAAGCACAAGGAATAAAAGTACTGATAGGTAGCCATAGCCAAATAGTTCCAGAAAACCTTCTGCAAAACCAGCAAGTATCGCAAATACAAATACCACTATTGTAGTACTTGATCTATTTCTCTCATACTTTAAGTATTCCTCTTCGTTAAATTCAGGTAATTTGAAAACTGGTTCATCCTTATTTTTTGGCACTGACCCCTTAGATTATTAAAGAATTTAAACTCTTTGCAGGATCTTTACTTTTAACCACACCGCTTGAAACGAGGATTCCCTTAGCTCCTAATTTTGAAGCAATGATCACATCCTCCCTTGTTTTAACTCCTGCACCTATATATAAATCTGCACCTTTCCTTTCACATAATGTTACACCTTTTTCTATAATTTCGGGCTTTGATATTGATACTGAAACGTCACCACCTATAAGTTCCGGGGGCTCATAGGCGATTATTTTTCCTCCTGCATCCAGGATTTTATTTGCTTCACCTAGATTCTTTGCGCATACTATAAGTTCAAAATTTAGTTTTTCAGCCTTTCTGATACAATTTTTAATTGTGGGCATATCAACAGGTCTTTCAGAATGATTAAGAAGTGATCCATTTATACCCAATTCAACAAGGTCATCCATAATAATCCTTCCAGTATAGGCGCCATATTCATGACAATCTACATGCTGAGAGATTACATTTTTATTCCCGGAATATTTATACAACATTATTGATGGTATTGCAACCCTATCTTCATTTCTCAGTAATGGTTTAATTTCTTCCAAAAACCAATCGATATTTTTTGGTGAGGATTCTTTATAAGCTTTTAAATTTATAATACATCTCATAATTAACCTTAATGTGTCCAATATTTATGATTAATATTTAATCTTTTATTAGTACAACATATAAAGAAAATTTTATAAAAAAATTGGTCATTGTCCTTTGATAGCAACAAAAAACAACGTTTTAATCATAACTGCAATTGTTGTGGTTTTTGTTGTTGGAATTTTGGGAGGATATTTCATAGGTATGAATGTGTCGCCCTCTAAAACAACACAGACTAAAACAACTCAAGGTTATGAATCTGGAAATATAGGGATTGGAAATATGACTGCTAAGGTTATTGCAAAGAGCAATGAGGTAATCACAGGGAATATAAATGCTTCTGGTTACACCGTTGGCGTTTACATTGGGCCTGGAGTAACAAATGTTACAGTTGTGGGAGCAAACATAACTGACGCTAATTCAGAAGGTATACTTGTTCTTGAAACTAATGGTATAACAATCACAAACAACTACCTTACTAATAACGGATTGAATTCCTCCAAAGATGGAGCAATAATTGGAACCATAGGTCTCTATGGAGTTAGTAACTCAACTGTTTCTTTTAACCAAGTTGTTAAAAACAATGTAAGCGGTATAGTCGTAGCTTCAGAGTCCCCTGTTGTGCCAGATGGAATTTCAGGAAAATTAAGACCTATGAACAGTAGTGGTGTTATTTTGAACGGAAATATTGTTGAAGAGGATGCTGGAGGATGCGGAATAGTTGTTGTAGCCTGGGGACCAGCTATGATGACAACCAACACAATTGTAATGAACAACTATGTAACAGGGTCAGTTTTTGGACAACATGGCCCAACTGGACCCTACGTTGGAACCATAGTAATAGCTGGAGATTTCCCATTTGCTCAGGCAAATAACAACACTGTTATGGGAAACACAGTGATAGGTGGACTTGAAGATGGCATTATAATAAACAACCAG
Source organism: Caldiplasma sukawensis (assembly GCF_052315375.1). Taxonomy (NCBI): domain Archaea; kingdom Methanobacteriati; phylum Thermoplasmatota; class Thermoplasmata; order Thermoplasmatales; family Cuniculiplasmataceae; genus Caldiplasma; species Caldiplasma sukawensis. Next base: position 44,995 of record NZ_JBLSDG010000008.1, on the reverse strand, counting down.
GCATCAGGAGCAAAGGATCTTCATAACAGCATAATAAATAATTATGTAAAGGATGCAACTTTTCAGAGATTGAATAACCCACCTTTTGACAACGCCACAGACATGAACCTTGCAAATGAAACAAATGGAATAGCAGTTTATTCAAACTGGATACCACAGAATAACAACCCGCCGCCTGAGGTAAATTTCACTGTAATAAGTGGAAACACAGTTGTTGATGAGGCCATAGGAATATGGCTGGCAAACGCAGGAACATACACTGTGTCTAATAACGTTTTCATTTCAGTACAGACAAATATGACATCTCATGTTGGGGAAAGCACAACAACCTGAATGTGAAAAAGGTTATCTTTATATTAAAATAATGAAAAAGTAACAAATTTTTTATTTACCTTTATTCATTTCTTATATATGGTTTATGTACAGAATGAACTGACGCTGAATAATCTTTTAAGAACCTCCGTATGGAATAACAGGAACCAAAAGATTATCGATTCTGAAATGGGAGAAATAACTTACGAAAAATTTCTAGAAAATGTAGAAAATCTTTCAAGGGGTCTTGTTAAGATAGGTGTGAATCAATATGATAAGGTTGCAGTACTCGATTGGGATACCATAAGATATCTTGAACTGTATTATGCAATACCAATGGCTGGAGCAACAATACATACTGTAAACATTAGGTATCCGGTGGAACTCATATATTACACATTACAGCATGCAGAGGATAAGTTTTTGATAATGAGACTTGAAATTGCTAAACAGTTTTTGAATTATAAGGACCTTTTTGGCTTTGTAAAGGGATGGATAATATATGATCTGAATAAAAGCAAGGAGACCCTACCTTTTTCAAATGTGTATGATTATGATGACGTAATAAGCATGGGTAAGGACACATCGATTCCACTTCCTTATGTTTCTGAGAACGATTATGCAACCATTTTTTACACATCTGGATCCACAGGCATGCCCAAAGGAGTAAGATTCAGGCACAGAGATGTTGTACTGCATGCCACGGCAGTTTCAATATCACTTGGTGATGAGCCAATCAATATAAATTCAGAGTCGGTTTTAATGCCCCTGGTCCCAATGTTTCATGTTCACGCTTGGGGATTCCCACACTTTTTCTTTTTAAAAGGATTAAAATATGTCCTACCTGGAAGATATGACCCCAAGAGGATACTTGAATTGATAAAGAAATACAAGGTAACCCATAGCGCCATGGTACCTTCCATTCTGTATATGCTTATAAACACAGAAAATGCTTCTGAGATGTTAAAAGATTCTGGCTTAAAGGCAATTATTGGAGGGGCCGTCCTAAAAGAGTCCCTAATGAAAGCGGCAAAAAATTTTGGAGTGGAAACCATTTCAGGATATGGAATGTCTGAGACGGCACCAGTTTTAACCCTGTCGCTTTTCAATGATAATATAAGGGCATTGAGTGAGGATGAAAAAGATAAATTTAGAGTGAAAGCTGGTATACCCGCTTCATTTGTTGAACTTAGAATAGTTGATAAAAATGGTGATTTTATCCGTGAAGGTGAAGAGCGAGTTGGAGAAATAGTTGTTAGGGCCCCATGGCTAGCCTCAGAATATTATAAAGATCAGGAAAGTACAAAGAAATTATGGGAAAATGGATGGCTTCACACTGGAGATTTAGGATATGTTGACAAATATGGCTATCTCAATATTGCGGATAGAGAGAAGGATGCTGTTAAATCAGGAGGAGAATTTATACCTTCGCTTATTCTTGAAGACGTTATCTCTCTATATGGAAAGGTGAAAGAGGTAGCAGTTGTGGCAAAAAAGGACGAAAAATGGGGTGAGAGGCCTGTAGCATTTTACACCTCTGATCAGGAAATAGATTATGATGAGATAAGAAATTTTCTTATGAAATTTGTAGAACAGAAAAGAATCGAGAAATTCTGGATACCTGATGAATTTATCAGAATAAGCGAAATGCCAAAGGGATCGACAAATAAGGTGGATAAAAAAGCTTTGAGGGAAAAACTAAGGCAAAATTAATTTAATTATACTTTATATCTTAATTATGCCCTTTGATGAGGATGAACCCCTTGTAGATTTGAATGATGAATTAAGGGATATTTTTGATAATGATAAAAAACTTGATGAAAACATTGAAAAATCAAAAATCAAGATTAAAATAATCGGAGTTGGAGGAGCTGGGAACAATGCAATTGCTCATCTCCAAAAGCATGACGTGGATGAGAAATACTATTCAGTTATGTCAATAGGAACAAACACTGATTTCAGACATATTAAAAAGATGGGAATAAAAAACTTTTTGGTTCTTGGTACAAATAAAACCAGAGGAAGAGGAGCGGGTGCAGATCCTGAGGTGGGAATAGATGCGGCAAAAGAGAGACAGGCAGATCTGGAGGATCTTGTTTCCGGCACAGATCTCATAATAGTGATTGCAGGCCTTGGAAAAGGGACAGGCTCGGGGGCAGGGCCTGTTATTGCAAATATAGCCAAATCAAAGGGGGCTAACGTTCTGTCTGTTTGCATAATGCCATTTAAGGAGGAGGGCAAGGACAAAATTGCACAGGAAGCACTCTCAAGGTTTCTTGATTATTCTGATAACGTTGTTGTGTTTGAAAATGAAGAATTTCTTTCAACATATCTTGAAATGCCATATCAACAGGCAATGGAGCTTGCTGATACCAAACTTGCGGAAATTATTCACTCTCTTATACAGATGTTTGTGAAAAGTGGAAGAATAGATGCGGATTATTCTGATTTTAAAAAGATAATTGAAATGAAAGGGTTTGCTGCATTTGGAGTTGGTGAATCTTCTTCATCACACTCCCAGAGAACACAGGAAGCACTTAAGGAAGCTCTTGGAAAACTTTACAGCAACATTGACAAAAATTCTGCATCTGGTGTCATAGTAAGCATAGGATCCAACGATGATTTATCCATGAATGAAACTGACATGATACTTGCAGAAATAAAGAAATTTACAAATGATACTGTGATGATAAAGAAGGGAGAATATGTAGATAATTCCTTAAACGGTAGGATAAGAATAACTGTACTCATTTCAGGGGCAACATATAAAAATAAGGGATATAGAAGAGATATGGGCAATATTGAGGAAATATGATTAATTATAGATTTTAGAAAAACTTTTAATTTTATAATTCATAGGCAGGAAGGAGAATTCAGATGGAGTATATTAAAAAGAATGATGACTCAATTGATTATGCAACTTTAAAAAAAATTGCAAAAAAGGCAAGGAGCCTAATAATACGGATGACTTTTCTAGCACAAAGCGGTCATCCTGGAGGTTCATTGAGTATAATAGATATACTTACCTACCTGTACTTCAAGGAACTTAATATTAACCCAGATAACCAGTCAAGCCCTGACAGGGATTATGTAATAATGAGCAAGGGGCATGCATCACCGGCCATGTACAGCATTCTTGCGTTGAAGGGATTTTTCCCTCCTGAACTTTTGGACGGTTTCAGACAACTCAATTCCAAACTGGAAGGCCATGTGCATAAGGGAATACCAGGAATTGAGGCTTCAACTGGTTCCCTGGGACAGGGGCTTGGAATTGGCGTAGGACTTGCAATCGCATCAAGACTTAAACACATAAACAATAGGATAGTCGTCATACTTGGTGATGGGGAAATAGAGGAAGGTTCTGTGTGGGAATCTATAATGGCTGGATCAAAGTATCATCTGGAAAATCTTATAGCTGTACTTGACAGGAATGGTGTACAATTGGACGGATTCACAAAAGACATCATGCCAATGGAAAGGTTAAAGGAAAGATTTGAATCTTTTGGTTGGGATGCTTTTGAATTTGACGGACACGATTTTGAACAGATAGAGAAAGCTTTCAGGTTTGCTTCTCAAAAAAATGGTAAACCAAAAATGCTGATTGCAAATACAATAAAAGGAAAGGGTGTAAGCTTTATGGAAAACAACCCTAAATATCATGGATCGCCCCCTGCCAATCAGGATGAATATGAAAGAGCATTAAAGGAGATTGAGTCATCATGACAGTTTACGAAAGTCAGAGAGAGGAGTACGGTAAAACAATAGCTGAACTGGGAGAGAAACACAGTGAAATAGTTGTCCTGGATGCAGATCTGTCATCTTCAACAAAATCAATGGCCTTTGGTAAGAAATTTCCAGATAGATTTTTCAACATGGGTATATCTGAACAGTCCATGGTTACAACTGCGGCAGGGCTGGCTCTTGGCGGCTTTAAGGCCTTTGCGTCAACCTTTGCAGTATTCCTTACAAGAACATATGAGCAACTGAGGCAGTCAATATGTTACAATAACATTGATGTGAAGTTTGTTGTGACCCATGCAGGTATAACAGTGGGAGAGGATGGGGCAACTCACCAGATAGTTGAAGATGTTGGTCTGATGTCTGGACTCCCTAATATGAAGGTAATAGTACCTGCAGATTCCATTGAAACAAGATCTGTAATAACATACCTTGTTGAAAATACAAAAACACCATACTATGTCAGACTTTCAAGGGAAAAATTTGCAGTTGTTAATCAAAAGGACTACGAATTCAAGGAAGGAAAAAATACTGTTTTAAAGGACGGATCGGATTTAACAATATTTTGTAACGGTTCAATGATTGACAATTCATTAAAGGCTGCAGAGATTTTAAAGGAGAAGGGGCTGGATGCTGCTGTGATTAATGTGTCTAGCATAAAACCCATGGATAAACAGAATATTATAAAATATGGAAAAAACACAGGACATGTAGTAACAGCGGAAGAGCATTCAATTTACAACGGTCTAGGTAGCAGAGTATGTGAAGTTTTATCAGAAAATTATCCTGTACCAGTTGTGAGGATTGGCATGAGGGACAGCTTTGGAAAGTCCGGAAAAGCCTGGGAGCTTTTTGATTATTTTCATATGGGAGTAAAGGATATAGTGGAGGCTGGAATTAAATCGTTCAGGGAGGAAAGTGGATATGAAACTGTTTCTTGATACTGGGAATATAGATGAGATCAAAAGTGCTGTTGAAATGGGGTTGCTTGATGGGGTAACAACAAACCCCTCGTTGATTGCCAAAGAGATGGAGAAAGGCAAAAGCTTCAAAGAGATAATATCTGAAATAATGAAGATAACGCCAGGTCCTGTCAGCGTTGAAGTCATATCAACAAACTATGATGAAATGATAAAGCAAGCAATAAAAATAAGCGAGCTTGGGAATAATGCAGTTGTAAAGGTACCAATGACACAGGATGGCCTCAAGGTAATGAGATACCTTAAGGAAAAGAGAATACCTGTAAATGCTACACTGATTTTCAATGCGATACAGGCAATGCTTGCTGCCAAGGCAGGTGCAGAATACGTTTCACCCTTTGTAGGAAGGCTTGATGACATAGGCGAGGACGGTATGAGCATAATTGAACAGATCAGAACAATATTCGACAATTACTCAATCAAGACAAAGATACTTGTAGCATCAGTAAGAAATCCAATTCACATTTTAAGATCAATGATTATAGGGGCAGACATAGCAACAATGCCATACAATGTGTTAGTTCAGCTTTCAAAGCATCCAAAGTCCGATGAGGGACTTCAGAGATTCCTTAAGGACTGGGAAAAAGGATTTGGGAATTTAGATTTTCCTCTTTGAAAAAATTAATTTTTTATAATTTTGTAATGAATTGTTTCAGTTTCTTCTGTTTCCCTGAATCCAAGTTTCTTATAGAATTCATGTGCCGGGTTTTCAACTGATACCCATAACTGAACATCTTTGTGACCCAGAAGGTGTAGTTTCTTCAATACCTGAAACATTAACCTTTTTCCCAATCCTTTTCCTCTAAGATCTGAACGAACAGAAAAATCAACAATCAATGGTGTTCCTCTGTATGAAAGTTCCTGACTGCCATCTGTGATTGCACAAATCCCTGCGATACCATTCATATAAATTATGAGACTTGCCTCCCAGATTGGTTTTCCGTAAATTCCTCTGTAAATATATGAAAATGTTTCATTTTTCCCCTTTTTTCTTAATAAAAGTACAGAATCTGTTTCCCTGCTGTACTGATCTTCCTGAAATAAATTAAGGTCTTCTACCTTAAAATTTGAGAGCTGGAACATGTTTTCATCTTCTGAAATATTTTTAAAATTACTATCAACATCCCTTATCATTTTAACCCTATTAATGGCATTATAATCCAATTCACTCATCAGGCCTGGAAATGGATTGTTGAAAATGCCATCTATTATGAGGGTTGAAGATTTTTCGCGACATTTTTCTTCGAAAAATCCCGTTATAATTTTTAGATCCTCAGGAGAATGATTTTCCTCCTTTGAAAAACCTATGAAACCAAGTTTTCTGTCATCGGAAAGTTCTGAATCAAGAATATATCCATATGCTGAAACCATTCCTTTCCTGATAACAACCCTAGAAGGAATCTTGTTTTCAGATAGCATTCTTATGAGTGGTTCATAATATTCTGAGACCTTGTTTTCTCCATATTTTTGTGATAATTCTTTTATCTGCTCAGAAAGTATTGCTTTCCAGTCTATTTTAACATTTTTTAACTCTTCCATTAAATGTAGAATAGGAATTGTAATAAATGATTTTGCTATAACATCATAATGGAAGAGGAAAAAAAGACAGAAACCTTCAATAGGAAGGCTGTCGAATATTCCAGGTACTATAAAGGTAAGATATCAACTTTCCCAAAGGTTCCCGTTAGAACTAAAGAGGATTTTTCATATTGGTACACTCCAGGAATTGCAGAGGTATCAAGGGACATTAATAAGAATGTTGATCTTTCATTTGAACTTACAGGTAGATGGAACACCATTGGGATTATAACTGATGGAACAAGGGTTCTTGGTATAGGTAATGTAGGGCCAGAGGCTGCAATGCCGGTGATGGAAGGTAAAGCATTGCTTTTTAATCTTCTTGGTGGTGTGAATGCAATACCCATACCCATAAGGGCTCCGGATAAAGATGCTTTTATCAACACTGCCCTTGCTCTTGAACCAGCCTTTGGAGCTTTCAATCTTGAGGATATCGAAAGCCCCAAATGTTTTTTCATACTGAAAGAACTTCAGGAAAAATTGAAAATACCTGCGTGGCACGATGATCAGCTTGGAACTGCTTGTATAACACTTGCGGGCCTCTACAATGCTATGAAACTTGTGGGAAAAAAACTAGAGGATTCAACCATATCCCTGATAGGTTCCGGAGCTGCAAATATAGCTGCAGCCTTTCTTTTAATAGAGGCAGGTGTAAGACCACAAAATATTATCATGTGCGATTCAAAAGGTATCCTTAATCCTGAAAGGGAAGATATGGATAGAATGATGATAAACAATCCCTGGAAATATGAGCTTGGAATTAAGACTAATGGGGAGAGAAGGATGGGGGATATTGCAGAGGCTGTTAAGGGCAGTGACGCCATAATTTCAGCTGCTAAATCTCAGCCAGGTCTTCTTAATGCTTCACATATCAAAAGCATGAATAATGATCCAATAATTTTTGCACTGGCTAATCCTTTGCCAGAAATATGGCCAGATGATGCCAAAAAAGCAGGTGCAAAAATTGTGGCAACCGGAAGAAGTGATTTTCCAAATCAAATAAACAACAGTCTGGTTTTTCCAGCAATTTTCAGAGGGGTACTTGATGCAAGAGCCAAAGGTGTAAATTTTAAAATAATGGTCAGGGCAGCAAAGGCAATTGCATCTTATATTAAAGATCCGACTGAGGACAATATAGTTCCAACCATGGAAGACTGGGAAATGTATCCAGTTGTGGCATCTGAGGTTGCAAGGGCAACTGTGGATGAAAAAATGGCCAGAAAATCAGACAGCAAGGAGGGTTTTTATAAAACTGCCTATGAGATAATAAAAACAAATAGAGATAATTATAACAGACTTCTGAATGAAGGAGTGATAAAGAAACTGCCGGGTGATATGAATGAATAAAAATATAGAGATAAGAAGGGCTGAGGAGAAGGATATTGATGAGTTCCTTAAACTTATAGTCAGGATGAAGAGATTCAATGGTGAATTCGACAGTATGTTCAATACCACAGAAGATAAGCTTGACAAAATAAGAATTTACTATCTTAATGCAATTAAGGACAGCCAGAGATTCATAATATTTGTTGGAACAAGAGATAAAAAGATCATCTCATTGATAAAGGCTGAAATAAGGGAAAGGATATTTTACAATCCAGAGCAGGAGATAAGGATAGAAGATCTTTACATTATGCCAGAATATAGAAGGACCATGCTGGGAAGGAATATGGTTGATACTGTGATACAGGAAGGAAAAAAGAGAGGTATAGGGATGGTTTCTGCAGAATTTCCCGCAATGAATGAAATAGCACTGAATTTTTACTCCAAAATTGGTTTCAGAGAGATAGTAAAAATATTTGGGAAATGCCTGGACGATGATCAGTAAAATGGAAGGTTAAACCAGTATTCAACCGAGGAAAGAGAAGATAATCTAAGTTTTTCAATTTCATCGTAAAGATTTTCCCTTTTTTCCTCACCAGAAAGCCATACTTTTCCATCTTTAATTACAAAATATTCTCTTGATTGAATCATTGATAATTCTTTCTCAGTTATTGTTGATAAAGAAATCGGAGCCCATTTTTTTATTACCATCTTATTTCTCACATTCTTCAAGACACGATATTCCTCATATCTCTCATAAGTTTTTGTTTCCATAAATTCATTAAATTTTTCAATCACCTTATTTTTAAGGTTTTCATAATCCAGCTCCTCAGTAAGAGTGATCCTCGCAGGATAATATAGTGCGGGCATAATTCTGTCATTTCCCCTGTAAAAAAATGAATAAAAAATTTTAGATCCCATAATCCTTCCTTCCTGTTGCAGATATGGAATTGTAACGATCCCAGGATTTTCAATGGCCCTTGATGGATATGAATAGAACATCTCATCGGGAAGTTTGAGTTCATTTTTTATATGATAGAATGATTCCACGATATCCACTGGATCTTTGAATTTACTGGAATGAAAATATAAATTAAATAGCAAAGGAAAACAATCCTTGATTTTAAGATTGGATGGCTTAATTTCAACTGGTGTGGTTCCGTAATCATCCTTCATGGGCTTTATAAAATTCTTACCACCCTGGGTTATTACATCAATTCCGTTCTCCCTAAGAATTGTGATATTTTCAGAATCCAGTTTAATATTTATGTTGCATGATACCTGAAACTGTTCACCTGCCATTGTATAAATGTCTGAAGGATTTGCAAGAGACAAAACTGAAATTCTAAATGCTTCTTTCCATATACTTCTTAGATCATCAATGTATTTTTTAACTTCATTTATCCACTGATTTTCCATGCAAGAATATAACTAACACAGATATTACAGTTTTTTAATCATTCTTGACCTTCTTGCTCTCCACTCAGGAGGTCTCTTTGCAAGATTGTTTGGCAGATAATCGGGAAATCTGCTGAAAAGATATTTCTCCTCTCTCTCCTGATGTTCCTGAAGAATACTCCTAATCTCATTCAGATACTTTCTTATCTTTGTATAATTTTGATTTTCCAGATCCCTGTGAATCATCTCCATAACATTCCAAACGGCCCCATGTTCCGCTTCGAAACCTGCTATTTCGAGCCCAACCCTCCCATCCTCGTTAATCAATGGAAACAGGTATTCCTCTTCAATAAATATGTGATCCTTAAGGCTTTCCTCGAAAGATTCATAATTGTCTATGTCTAATTCACCATCTGATTCAAGTCTGTTGCATATTTCATTTATTGCTTTAAATTCCTTTTCGTGTTCATTGAAAATCTCTTTAATCATATTTTCATGAGAATTTTGTATTATAAAAATATAAGGCATTATATCATAGGCATAATTTAGCAAAAACATTTTTTCACATGTTGGTTTTACTGTAGCAATGGAAGATGCCTTTGAAGAACTAAAGAGATTTGGTTTGACAAACTATGAAATAATGGTGTTTCGGGCAATAGCTACTAAAGGCCCTCTTACCACTGGTGAAACAGTAAAGCTTTCAGGTATACCTCAACCAAGAGTTTATGATGTCATAGCAAAGCTTACAGAAAGAGGACTCATAGAGATGAGCCCGGGGAAAAAGAATCTTTACCGAGCCAAAAGTGTATCAGAGGCATTCAGTCAACACCTTGAGGAAATGAAAAAAACAGTATCAAAAATTGATAGACAGGTGGAAAAATTAAAATCTTCAAGAACTTCTGATGATCCCTATTTCTGGATTGTAAAATCTGAGAATAAAATCAAGAAAGAACTCAAAAATATGATAAGGAATACAGAGGATGAAATATTATTGTCATTGAAAAGGGATAATTTCAATTATGTAAAGGACGACCTTGTGGATGCCGTTAATGAAGGGATAAATGTGGGCCTTGTTCTCTTTCCTGAAGAGGGTGAAATTCCTGAAATACTTCTTAAAAAGGCAAATATTATGAGAAGATGGGGAAGGGCTTCAGAGGTATTTATTAAGGATAGAAGTGAAATTGTCGTAAAGATAGATAATGGAAGAAAGGATGACAATTATGCCATAGTAGCCAGGGAGGATGAAATAATACATATTGCAAGTTACTATTTTTATCATACAATCTGGATGCCCGGAGATACACTGAACATAAGCAGGGATAGAGGTGAGTTGAGATTTAAAACAGCCTGGTATGCGTGTTGGTTTTTGAAAAACCTTGATTTGACAAATCTAAATGTAAAATGCAAAGTAACTGGTATCTATAAAAACAGGTTAAGAAAACTTGAAGGGGACGTTACAAATGTTACTGTGAAGGAAGGTTATCAGCATACTTTCAATATCCTTTACAGAGGTTCTGAAATAAGGATAGGTGGAAAAACTGCAAGGATAGAAGATGTTGCAATGCATGGATGTGAATTTGCCTGGAAATAACTACTTGATAAAGTAACTTGTAATTAAATATAATGTTTGAAAAAAATTATTATATTAAGATTTTACTTTTAAATATGGGATATTAAATTGATTGTATTTTATTTTGTAAAATTTTTTAATATAAAAAATATGAAATTTAAAATTTATTTCCTTTTTAGAAATTGATTTAAACATAATATACATACAATTTCATGAAAATTGAGGCTTATGAAAATGATAGTACATATCAATTCATCATAAATGAATGCAGGCCTGTTTTGGATTTTGGATTTAAAGGTAAACCACTGCAAAATCCTGGAGAAATACTAAAAAAATTTGGAATGGACGTAAAAATAATAAATGATACATTAGAATTGGATCTGAAAATAAATATAAAAAGCAGAGTAACCGGTTTTGGAGAACATGCATTTTCTTATGACAGAAAAAGAATGAAGCTTCTATCCAGAAATACTGATCCTGGAGGTTATGGGAGAGGAAAAGAACCAATATATCTGCCAATACCATTTTTTATTGTGAGTGAAAATGGGCATAGTCAGGGTATTTTCATCAACTATGGAGGGGAAATCCAATTTGATACAGGAATAGAGAATTACAACATTATAAAAGCCAAAATGAGTACAAATTCCATTGAATTTTTCATAATTGATAATGATAAATATAGTGAGGTTGTCCGTAATTTTATTAAGCTTACTGGAAAACCGGTTATACCGCCCATTTGGGCAATTGGACACTCCATTTCAAGGTACACTTATTATCCTGAGAAAACTGTGCTTTCAATAATAGATGAATACAAAAAAATAGTCCCTGTTGACACTGTATATCTTGACATCCATTACATGGAAGGATACAGAATGTTTACATGGAGCAGTGAGAGATTTCCCAACCCGGAGGAATTCATCGACGAAATTCATAAAAAAGGTACTAAAATCGTTACAATTATAGATCCAAGCATAAAGGTTGACCAAAACTATGAAGTTTTCAAAGAAGGACTGGGTTCTTATATGGAAATGAAAAACGGTGACATATTTACTGGAAAAATGTGGCCTGGATTGAGCGCTTTTCCGGATTTTCTGAATAATAAAGGTAGACAATTCTGGAAAAAACAGATTGAAAAATTCATAAAAAGTGGTGTTGACGGAATATGGCTGGACATGAATGAGCCTACGCTTCTCACTGAAGATCATCTGTTTCCTGAAGATGCAATGCATACACTTGATAATGGAGATAAGATTGAACACAAGCATGTGAGAAATTATTACCCATACTTTGAAGCTGCAGCAACTTATGAGGTTCTTAAAAACAGGGATGAAAAACCATTCATACTTACCAGATCAGGTTTTGCGGGTATTCAGAAATTTGGTGCTGTATGGACAGGAGATAACCTTTCTGAATATGATGATCTTAAACTTCAGATCAGTATGATAATTTCAATGAGCATAAGTGGAATTGTGATTTGTGGAACTGATCTTGGGGGATTCTTTGGAAGGAGCGACCCTGAAATGGTAGCTGCATACTACAGAATGGCCCTGTTTTTCCCCCTCTATAGGAATCATAAAACAATAGATGGAAATGACCAGGAAGTATTTCTATTTCCGGAGAATGTTAAAAAGAGGATCACAGAGGCAGTTAACCTCAGATACAGATTCCTTGAGCATATATACAATACCATAATAGAAAGCACCGAGAAATTTGAACCCGTCATTAGACCTGTGTATTATGAATGGCAGAACGATGATGCGTTCTATGCGGAGGATGAGTATATGCTTGGCGAGTACATACTTTATGCCCCTCAGATTGAAAAAACAATTTCAAAAAGGAATGTTTACATACCACCTGGACAGTGGATTGATTTCAATTCAAATTCAATAATTGAAGGTCCGGTACACATTACATCAGAGGAAGAATTCCCCATATTTATCAGGATGAATTCATGCATAATATTTGGGGATGAACTCAGGATATACGGGAATGTGAAGGATGAAATTGAAATAATGGGAATCAGATACAATTTAAAATCAGGAAAAACAGGTAAGTATAAAGTCGTGAAGGTGTTATGAAACCACATATTGAAAAGTTGAATGGTTACCAGTGGACTGTATACTTTAAAATCAGAAGGGAGGATAGAGATGTTGATGCATATGTATCTGGAAATTTCAACTGTTTCGGCGATGGTAGTATTCAACTGGAAAATGAGGGAGACTTCTGGACCGGAAAAGTAATACTTCAGGCAGGTAAATACAATTACAGATATGAAATAAACCAGTATAAATATTATAATAATGAAAGAGAACCATTGGACCAGGAACAGTTTGAAACAATTGAAATTTATCAGGAAAACTTCTTTCACGATCCTTCTCAAGATAGATTCTATTATTCACCAGATGAATTTGCTGAAATTATAGCATTAAATCCCACTGGAAAAAACCCTCCAATGCTAATTGACAACAATGAAAGTATAATTTCATTCATAAGATCCTATGAAACACCATATGTTTCTTTTTATTGCTTTATTGTAAAAGGTGGAGAGGATTACACATTTTTGGATTATGATGGAAATAAATATAATTTCAAACCACAGTATCATGAAAATAAAGAAAAAAATAGAGTCATATATCAGATATTTCCCGATAGATTTTATAGAAAAGGTGACAAGGAAAAAGGTCTCATAGAATGGAACAGCCTCCCGGATTCAAAATCTTTTTACGGTGGAAATATAAGTGGAATAATTGAAAAACTTGATTATATAAAATCACTTGGCTGCAACATAATTTACCTGAATCCACATTACAGATCAAGAAGTAACCACAGATATGATGTGGATGATTACTTCAGTGTTGATCCATTATTGGGAACCATGGATGATCTGAAAATGCTTTCTTTTAAACTGAAAGAGAATAATATGGAACTGATGCTAGATATGGTTTTTAACCATACATCAACAAATTTTCCTAAATTCAGAGATGAAAATAAAGCTGATAACTGGTATCATATGTACCAAGAAGATTATGGGAAGTTCAAAAATGTTAAGGGAATGCCTAAATTGAATCATCTTAATGAAAATGTAAGAAATATGGTGCTTGATGTCATAAAGTTCTATTACAATGAAATTGGAGTGAGATTGTTCAGATATGATGTTTCAGATTCCATTGATCTAAGGGCTGTAGAATACTACTTTAAACAATTGAAAAAAGAAATACCAGAAATGCTTAATATAGCTGAGATATGGTGTGATCCTCAGATATTTACGGAAAGTGGTTTGTATGACGGCTTCACAAATTATTTTCTCAGAGATTTAATAATTAAAATTTCAAAAGGGGTAATTTCAACCAAGGAAATGGAAGGTTTGTTAACAATGTTAAATGTCCATTCAGGAAAGCTGTCTTTGATGAACTCAATGAATGTGCTTTCGACCCATGACACAGAGAGAATAATAAACATACTTGGAAGGGATCTGATGCTTTTTTCATACACCCTTTTGTTTATGATGGATGGTATGCCATTGATATATTATGGTGATGAGACCGGACTTGAAGGTGGAAGTGATCCTGACTGCAGAAGGCCTTACCCATGGGAAAACCAGAATGTACAAATGGTGGATTTTTTCAGAAAATTAATAAGAATAAGAAATGAGAGAAAAGAGATGCAGACCGGTCATCTTTTTATTAAGGAAGAAGGTGAAACCATAATCTTTCAGAAAATTTTGCACAATGCCACTACAACACTAATTTTCGCCAAAAATGAAAGAGAAATTAATAAGGTAAATATAACACTTGGAAACAAATATATGGAAAATGAAAAAAATATAATAATAGAGAAGAATGGTTTTATACTCTATTGAATGACTTTTTCACTATTTTCAATTTCCCTCAATTTTTTATCTCCACCACTGTATATTCTTTTACCGTCTGGCCCAGAAAAAAGATGTATCTTTGAAATGTCTGGCTCTATAGAAATTAATTCGTCAGGATTGTGTGAATTTTCTATGTTTGTCTCCATGGATATTGATGTGCCATCTTCCAGAACCATGAATTCATATATTATTTTTCCCATGATTTGTTTTCCAGTAACTTTTGCTTTTATTCCCTGACTTGACTCCAATGTATTCTCTGGTCTGAACCCAACCACAACATCATCACTGTATCCACCTGGCAACTCCAAGCCATCAATTTGATAAGTTTTCCCCAAAGATTCAAGCATTGCCTCTCCATTTTTTTCATATAATCTGCCATTGATAAAATTCATTTGAGGGTCTCCCATAAAACCTGCCACAAATTTGTTCTCTGGTTGAGCATAGATTTCAGCGGGATCACCTAGCTGAATCACCCTCCCACCATTCATGATCACTGCTGTATCAGCCAGTGTTGAAGCCTCAACCTGATCATGTGTAACGTAAACAGTTGTTGTTTTTAGTTCTCTTTGTAATTTTTTTAACTCTACCCTCATCTGTGCTCGCAATTTTGCATCCAGATTTGATAAAGGTTCGTCCATGAGAAATAATTTGGGTTCTCTCACAATTGCTCTTCCAAGGGCAACTCTTTGTCTCTGTCCTCCTGAGATCTGGCCCGGTTTCATGTCAAGGATTTCACTAATTCCTAGCAATTTTGAAACTTTTTCAATCTTATCTTCCATTTCATTTTTATCCATCTTGGCAATTTTAAGTGGAAATTTTAGATTATCTCGCACTGACAGAAATGGATAAAGTGCATAGTTCTGAAAAACCATAGCAATATCTCTATTCCTCGGTGGAAAATCTGTTATTTCAATATCATCAAGGAATATTCTTCCGCTATCAACAGTTTCAAGGCCAGCCATTATCCTTAGAGTTGTTGTCTTTCCACAACCACTCGGTCCAAGTATCACAAAAAAATCTCCGTCATCTATATTCAGATTAACGTCAAAAACCCCGTGACCTTTCTTGTCAAAAATTCTTGATACATTCTCAAGCACAAGTTTTCCCATAATATCAAAAAAGATATGTTAATTATATTATATTTGATTTTTCATTTTTAGTAGTATATCCTTTATTTATATATCTTCACTTATATGTTGCAAGGCTGAAGCCAGATACAAGGTATTTCTGGAACACGAAGAACAATATGAATATTGGAATCCCCATGAGTACAGAAAATGCTGCATAAACCCCATAATTAACTGTGATATTTCCCTGTGAAACATAGTACATGCCAATTGCCATTGTATACTTACTTTTGCTTGTCAGAAATTGTCCCGCAAGTGCATAATCTGTATATGGGCCCATAAATGCAATGAGCAGTGCGAATATTATTACTGGCTTGGACATGGGTATGAGAACTCTGAACAGTGATTTAACCTTTGACATGCCATCCATCTGGGCTGCCTCCTCATATTCCTTTGGTATTGCATCAACATAGTTCTTAATCAGATAGGAAGAGTAGACTATAGCGCCTGCTGAATAAGGAATAAGGAGACCGTTCAGTGAGTTAGTCAGATGAAGTGAGGAGAACATGAAGTAGTAAGGAATCACCATCATTGTGAAAGGGAACAGTGAAAGTATTAAAAGCATGTAAAGTAGTGTAACCTTAAGTGGAAATCTAAACCTGGAGAATGCGATACCTGCTGAAATAGAAAGGGCAACACCAATAAGTGTGGATAAAATTGTTACATAAAGTGTGTTTCTCAGCCAGAGCAGGAATGGGTGCTGAAATAATATGGATGAATAATTACTGAGATTCATTCTCAGATTTGGAATCAGCTGGTAAAGTGAAGTATTTATAAGATTTCCTATTGGATTCAACGATGTTAAAACAATATAGTAAATTGGAAACACTGCAAATATTGAGAATATTATCAGTACTATGTGTGATACTGCAAGTTTAATTTTTTTCATTCTTTTGTAGTAAAGATTCCTCCTGTAAAGATCAATATTTGAATTTTTTTTCATTAAATTTTCATTATTATTAATTGCCTGATCCACCATAAGTTCACCTCAATAGAGTACTCTCATCATTTTTGTGTAATGATTTGCAACTATTACGAACACAAGGAGTATGAGAATTGATACTATAGAATATGCGGCGCCCAGTGAATAATTTAATTCGCTGAATGCCTGAGTGTATGCATAAGTAATAAGTATCTGTGTTGACCTACCAGGCCCTCCTCCTGTTAGAAGAAAAGGCACATAGAAATTATTCCATGTAAAAATGAAACCGAAAATCGTAACAAAGGCAAACTGTCTTTTTATCAGTGGGAGTGTCACATATCTTAGGGTTCTTATTGTACCATAGCCATCCATCTCGGCAGCCTCATACATCTCCTTTGGTATGCTCTGTATGGATGCCGTATAAACATAAGTGTAATATGGAAAAGAGAGCCAGAAATTCACAAGTATGAGAGATAACATTGCATCACCTGGGTTTGTAAGAAATGGTATTGACTTAATATGTAAATAATTCAGAAATTCATCAACGACCCCACCATGAACTGCAAGCATGTTTGACCATACAAGTACCGTGAGAAATGCAGGAAATGCCCATGGAAACAGGAATAGGGTTCTGTAAACTCTCTTTCCAAGAAGACCTTTTTGATTTATGATGAGTGCCAATATAAAGCCTGCTGGAACCATTACAGCAATACTTCCCAGGCTCCATACAATTGTATTCATTATTACTTGTCTTAGAGCATTAGAGCCAAAGATGTATACAAAATTTGCTATGCCAACTATCTCAAAACCTGTAGCAGTTGTATGTATGGAATTGTAATTAGTAAATGAAAGATAAATGCTATATGCAATTGGATAAAAATTCAGAAATCCAAGAACAACAAGAATTGGAGATATCATTACAAGTCCAATAATGGCAAGTTTTCTGCGCATTTTTTTGTTTGCCGCTTTTCTATTAATATCTCTCTTGATAGAAACGTTCATTCGAATCACTTAACCTGAAAAAATTTAAAAAAATTTAAAAAATTTTATCAATTATTGCCGCTGTCTCTGTCTCCGCCTTTCTTCCTTCTTGAGACTGCAACAACTGCAACTATTGCAACCAGTACAACAAGTACTACCACTATTATTATGATATCAGTATTTGACAAGAACACTGGTTTTTCGTTCAACTGGCTTATCTCTTTCTGAACTTCGTGCTGGAATGCATTCATGGTTGAAGTAACGTTGTTTGTTCCGTTGTCATAAAGATTTCCTATATAGGTGTGGAAGTTTGGCCAGTAGTACTGTATTGATACATAGTTTGGCTGTATCTGTGTGTGCTGTTCCTGTGCAACCCAACCTGATATCAGAGGATCCTGAGCCCTTGCCGTGGCATTTGCTGATATATAGGAGCCAACTGATGTTAGGGATGGAAAGTCTCCAGCCTTAAGGAATAGATTTTTCTGTGCAGTGAAATTGGTCAGCATTTTAATAAACTGTATTGAAGCCCAAAGCTGGTGTGCGTTTATACCACTGGCTGCAGGTGAAGATATTTCGTATCCAACAGAACCCCAAATTGGTGAAACCCAGTCTCCTGTTGCAGAATTCTCTGGAAGTGGTGCAACACTAAGATTCTTTCCAAGATATGCCTCAAATTTTGACTGACACCATGGACCCTCTATTATGAATGCAGACTGATTGTCCTCGAACAATTCGTTTTCCTGTTTTGTTGATGTTATGCCTGTTGGGCTTATTTTATATTTGTATGTAAAGTTGTATAGCAATGATATTGCCTGTATTCCTGCAGAACTGTTCAGTGTTGGCTGTCCTGCTGAATTAAATATCTGCCCTCCAAATGCTGGCCACCAAGCTGCAGCCCTGTATCCATAATCTGCACCGAGCGCATAAGCAAGACCGTATACTGGATTTCCATTGTATGTATCGTTTTTGGTAATATTTTCTGCCTCTTTAATCAGCTGATTAATTGTGGTTGGGGGTGTTGTCACATATCTCTTATTATAGTATAGACCAACACCGTTTGTGTTAACTGGTACTCCATATATTGCTCCGTTTATTGTCCAGTCTGATATTGTTCCAGTTGTAAAGTTTGAGAAGAAGGATGATGGAAGGTACTGACTCAGGTTCAAAAGGTATCCTGACTCAAACAGTACTCCACCATCGTTGCTTGTATCTCTGTAAATGTCAGGAGCCTTTCCAGATGCAGCGGCGGTTGAGAATGTGCTGCTTGCAACATTTACTGCTGGATTATCCTGCACAGTTACATTAGGATATACGGACTCGAAGTATTTGCAGGTTTCGTTAAAAACTTCCTGCTCACCGCCAGGAGATCCTGCACCCCAGACTGTAATTGTGACCTGGTTAGAGGTCTGAGGCTGAGCAATAATATGAGCCGAAGGACTCCCTGTTTGCTGTATGTTCTGAAATGCAAAAACTGCTCCACTAAGGACAAAAATAGCAGTAATTGCCACGGCAAGAAAGACCTTTTTCCTGCTCATATCATATTTTTTAAAATATGGTCCAAGTTTCAT
Source organism: Caldiplasma sukawensis (assembly GCF_052315375.1). Classification (NCBI taxonomy): domain Archaea; kingdom Methanobacteriati; phylum Thermoplasmatota; class Thermoplasmata; order Thermoplasmatales; family Cuniculiplasmataceae; genus Caldiplasma; species Caldiplasma sukawensis. The sequence continues at coordinate 25,627 of NZ_JBLSDG010000008.1, read as the reverse complement.
GGAATCACTTATGAGATATACTAATACCAGCTTTTAAATTTTTCTTTTTTACTATTTTAAGTAGTTATGAATAATAATTATATTTTAATCATTGTATTTTATATGTTATTATTTGAGCCATTTATCTGAAAATCTGAAGAGATATTTTAAAACACAGAGTGACATAGTTTCCACCACAGAGTATCTTTCTATATCAGATGGTGCCCTGTGGGCAATTTATTCAGCAATGACAGGAACATACATTGTTCCTCTTTCAATTTATCTTTTCGGGAATAATGCTCCCGTTGGTTTGATCACTGGTCTCCCATATATACTTTTACCAGCGGCACAATATTTTTCAAGAAATTATTCTGAAAAAACTGGAAGCATCAAAAAACTTACAGTGATCACAACACTTTTAGACAGAATTCTATGGATTCCACCTGTACTTTTATTATTCTTTCCCTCACAGATAAGAATGATTTCCATATTCATAGTGCTTTTATCAATCAGATTCTTTTTTGGTTCATTTTCAGGTACTACATGGACACTTTGGATCCCATCCATTGTACCTGCAAGCCATAGGAATACATATTTCTCAAAAAGAAATGCTATCATGAAATTTTTTTCACTGGCGGGATATCTTTTTTCCTCATTGATATTCCTTTACATAAAGGATGAGAAGATTGCACTTTTTACCACCTATTTGATTGGAGTTGTAATTTTTTCTTCTGCATCCATTGCTCTGATGATGAAGATACCTGATCACAAATTGGAAAAAAGTTCAATGACTGCACAGAGTGAACATAGTAGATATGGTACTTTTCTAATTTTCGTAATTCTGCTTTCAACTGGTCTTTCTGGATTTTACCCTTTTTATCAGCTTCAAATTCTTTCTGATCATTTTTTGGGAGTTTCCGTTTTCCAGTACACAATCATTATCATAATAATTTCTCTTTCATTTATTGTCTCTCAATTAATATTTGGAAAAATTTCCAAAAGAATACCAATTGAGAGAACTGCCGCTCTGTCAATACTAATATTTATTATTGGATTGATAGCCATATTGATTTTCGCAAACTATTATGTTGTCATATTTACGGGAATTTTATATGGTATTTCTCAGTCAGGCACCTCATTGACTGTTTTTAATATGATGCTTGCAAGGATCGGTAACAAAAAAACGAAAAATGTCTCCCTTTATAATCTATTTTCAACATCTGGATCAGTAGGAGGTCCTTTAATCTCTCAGATACTTTTTTATTCAACTGGTTTAAATTCAGTATACATCTTTGCAATTCTGGTTTGTGCGGTCAGTGCTTTCATTCTGATGATTGAAAATCGTTCTTTGACTCCATAATTGCTTCAGATATGTCAAATACATTTTGATTTTTGTTAAGATTTGAAAAACATATGGGACACGATGTAACTATATATTTTGCATTCGTATTTTCAAGCTGTCTGATTCGCTCATTAGATATTTTTTTTGAAACTTTTGGGAATAATGATTCTACTGGCCCTCCACAGCAAAATGTGTTTTTTCCATTTCTATCTGGAATTTTTACATTTAAATAACTTTCTGCAACTTTTTTTACAATATTGTTATCATCGTGAATAATAAGATGGCAAGGTTCATGTAATGCATATTCCTGCCTGATGTTTTTATGATTGTGAAATTTTAGGAGTTCCAGGTAATAAAGAACCTTTGGAATTTTTTTATTTGTAAATTTTGGAAGGATATTTTTCAGCAGATCATAAGTGTGAGGATCCACGGTTATTATGTATCTACATCCTACACCGGATAGTGTATCTGCCAACCTTGATGAATATTCTCTGAACTCCTCCTCAAATCCCAGATCATATAACAATGTTCCTGGATATGGCTCATCTATCCCAAGATATTTCATTTTTATTCCATTTATTCTTAGCAAATCATATATTGTCCTTAGAATGTTATTCATCCTCGCTTCCATTTTTCTATCTATAAATTTACTGAAAATGGAGGAGACTGAGGGATATCTATTTATGAAATAGGAACACATTCTTGTCATCTGCTCACCTAGAATTTCATTGAACCTGGCAATATTATTAGTGTAAGCCATTAACTGAAACATATGTCCTGTGTAAAAGAGATATTCTGAATCCTCTGAAAATTCCAATCCGTCTGACCAGTTTTCCATTCCCCTGACTTTTCCCAGAGGACTCCCGTATTTCATTATTAAAGATGACAACATTCTGGATGTGGAGTTTCTCAGAGATCTTTCATTATTTCCATTTTCGGATATGATTGTTTTCATTATATGACTTACCTCTCCTGCATTTACTCCTGCAGGACATACCTTTAAACATTGAAAACAGTCAAGACAGGAAAAAAATGATTTAAAAATGCTATCATCATATTCATTAATTTTACTAAGGGTGATTGCCTTACCAAGATTTACTCTTCCTCTTGCTCCCATGGAGAGATTAAAACCTGAACCAACAACAGTTGGGCATACTGCCTCACAAAAACCACAATTAATGCATTTATCAACCTGTTCCATCAAAGAAGTCATTTTTTCTTTAAGGATCAAAGATCTTACCCCCATTTAATATTCCATTGGGATCAAAAATTTTTTTTATATTCCTCATGATTTCAAGGTTATATGATGAGGAGTTTAATTCAAACTCCATTTTCAACAAATCTTTTTTCTCCAGACCAATTCCATGTTCCGCAGATACACTTCCCCCCAGTTGAACGGCAATCCTACCAATTTCATTCATGAAAAAGTCAACCTTTCTCAATTCTTCATCATCATCAGGATTTACAATAATGTTTGAATGTATATTTCCATCAGCAACATGTCCAAAAAGAAGCACATTTATCCCCATGTCAGAAATTATTTTCTCCATACTTTTGTATATTGATGATAATTTGGAAGGTGGAACTACAACATCTGCGATGATTACTCTGTCATTGTTTCCCTTTCTAAGATAAAGTGCTGAGGAATAGAGACCTTTTCTAGCCTCATACATCTTCTCCATTTTACTTGGTTCAAATGTTCTCTGTAATTCCATACATTTGTTATTCTTCATGATTGATTCAATTTTTCGGATCTTTATTTCTGAGGATTCTTCTGTTGAGGCTATGTCAATCATGAGAAGAAAATTTGCTTTGTCTGGAAATATGAGATCAGAATTTTTCCTTACAGCATCCATACTTCTCTTGTCAAGAAATTCCCCTATATATGGTGTTATACCCGCAGTTTTTATTTCAATCAGTGAGTTGAAGAGATCATCTGAAGATGAATAAAATGAGAGTATCCTGCCTATTTTTTCAGGAATTGGCAATATCTTAAGAGTTGCACTCACTATAATTCCAAGTGTTCCTTCCGCTCCTATTAGAAGAGATGTTAGGTCATATCCCTTTGTCCGCTTCAGGGTTTTGCCTCCAAATTCCAGTATTTTTCCGTTTGCAAGAACCACCCTAACTCCAAGCACCCACTCTTTCGTTGTTCCATACATTGCAGCTCTTAATCCACCCGCATTTGTACTTATGGAACCTCCAACTGTTGCCACCATTGAACTGGCAGGATCAGGTGGATAAAAAAATCCATATTTTTTCAAATATTGGTTGAGTTCGTTTAACCTGAGGCCTGGTTGTACTATAACATAGGAATCTGGCAAACTTAACTCTATAATTTTGTTCATTCTAAGCATGCTTATTACTATTGAATCTTTTAAAGGAAGAGAAGAACCAGTTAGGGATGAGCCCCCAGATCTTACAACAACAGAAACCCTGTGATAATTGCATATTTTTAATATTTCAGAAACTTCCTTTTCATTATCTGGAATTGCAACTCCCAGAGGTTTAACTTCCTGAAAGTATGATGCATCTTTCTCATATGGTATTAACTCCTCCTCTGATAATAAGAATCTGTCATTTAAGAGTTTTTTAAGTTCCTCCTTTATGCCCATGAGTAAATGTAATGAAAAATTACAGTATATTATTTTGTTAATTACATGAATTTGTCAATAAGCCTCATTATTAATGGAAGCTTTTGCGGAATTGTGTATGGATCATTCTTTTCATTGAACCTTCCTTTTATTCTCTCGATTAGTGATGAATACTCTCCAACTTCGTCAACCAATCCAATATTTTTTGCCTTAACTGCACTGTAAATTCCACTTTTTCCTATTTGCTGGATGTCGTTGCTAGATATTTTTCTCTCTTTTGAAACAACACTGAGAAAATAATTGTAAAAATCCTTTATAATTTCAAATCTCTCTTCTTTTGCCTCTTCCTCTATTGGGCTCAACGGTAAACCATACTTTTTATTTTCACCAAGATATGATTCCTGTATCTTAATACCGAGTTTCTCCAGAAGCCCACTAAAATCAGGGATTATTGATATGACACCAATTGAACCTATAACCGAACTGTTTATGGAATAAATTTGCGAGGTTCCACATGCGACCATATAGGCACCAGAGGCACACATTCCCGATACAAGGGTTACAACAGGTTTAACTCTGTTTAAATTTTTAACATAATCATATAGAATTTCAGAATCAGATGCTGTTCCTCCCCCTGAATTTATTTCTAAAATTATGGCTTTTGTATCCTTTTTCATCCTGAAAAATGATAACTGTCTAATTATCTGAGACCTAAGTCGTTCGTTTATATTGCCATAGAGATTTACTTTTCCAATCATAGATGAATAATGAAAGATTTTATATTAAAATATCTTTGAAAAAAATACCATTATGATTTCTGGAGTGATTTTTTCCAAAAACAGGTAAAAATTATAATATCAAGAAATAATTTCAAATAAAATCCGGTGAGGTGTCAAATTGAAAATTCCTGATAGAGTTCTAATTATAGGTGACGGAGAATCTGCAATAATCGCAGCTAATAAATTGGTTCAGAGAACTAGAAAAGATGAAGCTGAAATAATTTTATTAACAGATAAAAGTTATTTAGATTATAAGGATGGTACGCCCTTCGTGGCAACATCAAACCTTGATCACCACGAATTAACAAAGAGAATAACCAGCGTACTAAGACCTGAGGTTCGATACATCAAGGATAGGGTTGTCAGTGTAGACCTGAATGGAAAAGCTGTTAACACAAGAGAAGGCAGACTCATAAGATATGAATATCTCATGATAACGGATCCAATGTATTTTGATGAAAGTTCAATAGAAGGTTTCAGTGAGGATGCTAGAACCCTTGACACTGTTCAATCATCCCTTTCCTTGAAAGAAGATCTGGCAAAATTGAAAAAAGGGAATGTTGTTGTTTATCAGGATGAGGAAGCAGCATATTCACCTTTCGCCGGTTTTGATTTTTCAATCCTGGCAAAATCTTATGTGGATGCAAAGATGTCAGGAGATCAGAAGCCAACAATCACAATGATTTATTCTGGTGAGAAAATCCTCGGTTCTCAGCGTATCACGGAATACATTACAGATGTTTGCAAGAAAAACGGTATAAATCTTGTCCTTAATGAAAAACTTAAAACCCTAAGTGTTAAAAATAGTGAACTTGTAATGGAAAGTGGAAAAACTTTCAAGTATGACATTCCAGTAATAATTGGTAAAGGTAAAGAAAAACCTTTTATTCAAGGAATGAAGGTTCAGAGAAATGAAAATGGAAATATAATTCTTGAAAATGATTTCAGTTTTAAGGGATTTGAAAAATCATATCTTGCAGGATATTTCAACGGGAAGCTAACAAATTACTGGAGAATTTCGTATGATCAATTGGATTATATCACAGGAAAAATTGCATCGGAAATTGGAGGTTATCCTGAGCAGTTTTCTTACAAACAAACAATATTTACCTCCCTGATCACGTCTGATAACAAAGCATCGAGTATATCAATTGAGGATGGGGAGATTAAAACCGGAAGAGAGAGTAAGACAGATTACCTGCTGAAGCTCTATGGATTCAAGTCATTTTTTGGATCCTACGCTTTTGGTTTTATATGAGGTGATAATATGGAAACTGAAAATAAACAGAATGAAAAAGACAAAGTTGAAGAAATGCTTGCTGAATTTCTGGAGGATGACAGTGCCATAGCAGGTCTTTTAAACTTGGCAAAGATAATGAAAGATTCTGGAAATATTGAATTTTTACAGAAACTGGGTGAGGAGAACATTCCAGGTAATCCTAAAAGTATACTCTCCCTTTTTGACAGAAAGGAGATGCATGAGGGAGGAATTAATCTTTTCAATCTAATAGTGGGTCTGATGGCCTCATTTTCAAAGGAACCATCACAATCCGCTGTTCTTTCGATACTTTACAATAGTGATCAACTGTGGTCAGCAATGATTGATGGGGCAAAAAAACCAGAGAATTTTTCACTTTTGAGGCTTTTTGGTATTTTAAAGGATCCAGAAATTGCTGCAGGTCTTACTTCAGTTCTAAATATGCTTAAAGTGCTTGGCAGTATTCTGAAAAATCAGGAAGATGTAAAATGAAAATATCAATAAAATTTGATGGAAAATCAATGAGAACTGAAGAAAAGGGAAAGCAAGAGATAATACTTAAAGACCCAATCAATGAAGATAACGAACACTATTCACCAACAGAACTACTCTTGATAGCAATGTCGGGCTGTTCCTCCTCCGATGTTATAGTTATCCTGGAAAAGATGAGAAAGAAAATTAATTTCTTCAAGGTTGAACTGGAGGGGGAGAGAAAGGAAGAAGATCCTAAAACTCTAAAAACTGCAAAATTTCATTATATCATAGAAACAGATGGGAGTGATGAAAACGTTGAAAGAGCCGTAAAACTATCACTTGAAAAATATTGCAGTGTTTCAATACTAGCTAAACAGGGTGGTGCAGATCTTATATATTCCATAACCCATAATGGAAAAATAATCGTTGATAAAAGAAAGGCGTGATCATTCGTTTTTAATTCCATGCCCTGTCAATATTAGCAGAGGATTTTCAATTTTATATTTTTTCATGGCAGCAAATGTTACGGCTGAACTGTATTCTATATCGTATCCTATGCTTAGCATCTCCTCTCTTGCTTTAATAATCTCATCATCACTCACCGTAACTCCTTCACCATAATTTTTTATTATTTTGCTTAATTCTTCAAATCTTAAGGGAATAATTCCAGTCAACGCATCTGCTATAGACTTTTCAGGTGAATGTGACTCTCCCCTTAACTTCCAAATAAATCCGGCTGCCTTTTCAGGACTTACTGCCCATAATTTTGGCATATTTTTAATTTTTCCAGATTTTTTCAGATGCATAAAACCCTCGTATATTCCAAGAAGGAGAGTACCTGTTGAAAACGGTATAACAATATTATCAGGAATTCTATCCAAATCCAAAAATATTTCATACGATATCATTCTGAATGCATCATAAAATAATGCCATGTATTGATGTCCAAAGTAATAATATGGAGAATTTATGGCAGCATTTTTAACTTCTTCACGCCCTCCTTGTACCAAATGTATTTTTCCCCCATATTGTTCTATCTGCCTGAGCTTATTTTTATTTGCGTTTGTAGAGGCAAATACATGAGCTGTTTTTCCTGCAATTCTAGAGTAAAAAGAAAATGAGGCCCCTGCATTTCCAGAAGAATCTTCGGCCAGGTCATTTATCATGTTATCCTTTTCTGAACTCTTTAGATATGAAAATAAATTGTTCATTCCTCTGTCCTTATATGAAAGGGTGTCCCAAAGGTACTCTATTTTTGCCATAAAATTTTCTTCTTTTTCTATATCATTATTATTAATGGGCTTTTTCAAAAACTTTTCAATGTATGGAAAATTCTGAATTAAATCCTGATTAAAATCAAAATCAAAATTTATATAAATTGGACTGCCACACCTTTTACATTTGACATCAAAAGGTGAAGCATTTTGAGAACAATTTCTACAAAAAAAATTAAAATTATTCATCAGAGTTGTGCATAGTAGTTTTCATCGTAAGGCTCTGGTTTCAATCCTTTTCTTTCTCTTATCTTTGCCACTATTTCTTTTTGCAATTCTGGAGGCACTCTCTGATATCCGCTGTTTTCTGAACTCCACAGGACCTTTCCACCAGTTGCTCCCCTAATTGCTGATGCAAAACCAAACATACCGGAAACTGGTACCTTTGCTGTAATTATAATCTCCTCGCCTTCGATGTTCATCTCTTCTACTACACCTCTTCTCTGTTGAATTTCATTTGTCACTGATCCCATTATTTCCTGCGGAACGTTGATGTATACCTTCTGAATAGGTTCTAATAGAATTCTCTTTCCCTGACATAATGCACCGTAAATTGAGTTTCTTCCGGCAGGTATGACTTGTGCTGGTCCTCTATGTATGCTGTCCTCATGAAGTTTTGCATCAACCAGCAAAACCTTTACACCTGATAAGCTCTCATTTGCCAGTGGTCCCTTATCACAAACTTCCTTAAATGATTCAATAAGAAGTTCCATTGTTTCATCCAAATATTGAATACCTTTTGTCACGTCAAACATTATATTGTCATTGTTAACAGAGATTATACCTCTGGCAGTATCTCTGTCTATACCCTTTGCCTGCAATGTTTCAATAACAGCCCTTTTATCCTTGAATTTTGAACCCTGAGGTATCAGACCCTCTTTTATGGCCGAAACTACATCTGGCTCAAGTGGCTCAACTTTAAAGTAAAACCTGTTATGCTTGTTTGGAGATTTACCTTCGAATGGACCTCCGGTTTTTTCTACAGTTTCCTTATATACTACGATTGGATCTTTTGTTGTTACATCAATCTTATAGTCATTTCTTATTCTGTATAGTGTTACTTCAAGATGTAGTTCGCCCATTCCCGAGATAAGATGCTCTCCAGTATCCTGGTTTATGCTTACCTGAATTGAAGGATCTGCTTTGGCTACCGTCTTCAAAACATCTATCAGCTTTGGAAGATCAGATGTGTGTTTTGCCTCGATTGAAAGAGTTACCACAGGATCTGTATAATGAATCATGGGTTCAAAGGGCTCCATATCTGAAATCATTGAAACAGTGGACCCAGCTATTGCACTTTTTAGACCTATGACAGCTGCTATGTTTCCAGATGGTATCTCTTCTACCTGAATCCTATCAGGTCCAACCATCATTGCAAGTGTTTGAACTTTGAATTTTCCAGATGAACCTGAAATGTAAAGTTCCATACCTTTTGTTAATGTACCACTGAAGACCCTCCCTACTGCTATCTCTCCAGCATGAGGATCTATTATTATTTTAGTGATCATCATTGCCAGTTTGCCTGAAGCATCACAGGCAATCATGCTTTTACCTATTTCCGAATCTAGGTCTCCTTTCCATATATTGGGAATTCTGTAAGCCTGGGCCTCTTTTGGATTTGGGAGATGATGAACAACCATGTTCAGAATGATCTTATGTAATTGTGCTTTTTTTGCAAGTTCTTTCTGCTTTCCTTCTCTTACATAATTAACTATATCGTTAAAGTTAACATTATAAATTTTCATTGCTGGAACAGAAATAGCCCAGTTGTTATATGCAGAACCAAAGGCTACTTTTCCATCCTGAACTGTTAAAACCCAATCCTTTTTAAATTTATCAGGTGCATATTTTGAAATTAATTTATTTACATCATTTATTATTTTAACAAATCTCTTCTGCATCTCCTCTCCGGTCAGTTTCAATTCATTTATTAATCGATCAACTTTATTTATGAAAAGGGTTGGCTTAACATATTCTCTCAAAGCCTGTCTTATAACTGTTTCTGTCTGAGGCATCACTCCTTCAACAGAATCGACAACGATTATGCACCCATCCACAGCTCTCATAGCCCTTGTGACATCCCCGCCAAAATCTACATGTCCCGGGGTATCAATGAGATTAATTAGATATTCCTTGCCTTCTACTTCATGAACCATTGACGCATTTGCTGCATTTATAGTTATTCCTCTTGCCTGCTCTTGCTCATCAAAATCCAGCATAAGCTGTTTACCTGCCAGATCTTCGCTCATCATACCTGCCCCAGCGATAAGATTGTCACTCAGTGTTGTTTTTCCATGATCTATGTGAGCTGCAATACCCATATTTCTAATCCTTTCAGGATTTCTAACTAGCTTTGATGCTTTTTCAATATTATCTTCCTTTCGGCCCATACAAAACACCCAAAATCTTTTTTAAACAATAAAAATTAATTTTTCATTTTAATTTCTATCTGAACTCCATCAGGTATTGAAATTTTCATTACCTGCTTAAGAGTTCTCTCATCACCATCTATATCTATTAACCTTTTGTGGATTCTCATTTCCCATCTGTCCCACGTAGGGGATCCTTCACCATCAGGACTTTTTCTAACGGGAACTACCAGTCTTTTAGTGGGCAAAGGGATGGGACCGTGAATTTCGACCCCTGTTCTTTCAGCAATCCCTTTGATCTCCATGCACACAGCGTCTATCACTTTGTGATCGGTGCCACTCAGAGAAATCCTTGCCCTATAAGATGCCAATTTATTCACCTTATTCTACTTTTTCGCAAAGGCCTGCTGCAACAGTCTGTCCCATGTCCCTAATTGCAAACCTGCCCAGCTGTGGGAAGTCCTTTGATTCTTCAATTACCATGGGCTTATCAGGGACTACTCTTACCTGAGCTATGTCACCAGTTTTTATAAACTGTGGGTTTTTCTCCTTTGTTGTCCCGTTTCTTGGATCAATAGTTTGGATTATCTCCTCAAATCTGCATGCAACCTGTGCGGTATGTACATGGAAAACAGGTTTGTACCCTGCAGTTATTGCACTTGGATGGTTTAGAACCACTACCTTAGCAATAAATGACTTTGCAACAGTTGGTGGTGAAGTGACTGGCCCGCAAACGTCTCCTCTCTTAATATCATTCTTCGCTATTCCTCTTACATTGAATCCAATGTTATCTCCAGGTTCTGCGGATGCCATTGACTCATGATGCATTTCAATAGATTTTACTTCTCCCTGCTTGTTTGCTGGCATAAATATGACTTTGTCTCCAGGTTTTAAAACACCAGTTTCAACCCTTCCAACAGGAACAGTTCCTATACCAGTTATTGAATACACATCTTGTATAGGTAGTCTGAGTGGTTTGTTAGTAGGTTTCTCTGGAATCTTTAAGGTTTCTAGCTGATCTATTAATGTTGGACCGTTGTACCATTTCATGTTTTCTGATTTCTTAATAATGTTATCCCCTTTGTATCCGCTTATTGGTATAATAGGAATATTCCTATAACCTACCTGAGCAAGGAACTTCTCAACATCAGCCTTTACTTCATTGAATCTCTTTTCGCTGTATGGTGGTTGTGTTGCATCCATTTTATTTATTAACACGATAAGCTGCTGAACTCCAAGAGTTTTAGCTAGCTGAGCATGCTCCCTTGTCTGGGCCATTATTCCTTCTCCTTCTCTTGCAGATATTACAAGCATGGCTGCATCTGCCTGGCTTGTTCCTGTAATCATGTTTTTAACGAAGTCTCTGTGACCAGGGGCGTCTATGATTGTGAAATATATCTTGTCAGTTTCAAATTTCCTGTGTGAAAGATCTATAGTTACTCCTCTTTCCCTCTCTTCTTTGTATCTGTCCATAACCCACGCAAATTCAAATGTTGCCTTTCCTTTTTCTTCAGCCTGTTTTCTATATTCTTCTATGATATGTGCAGGGATTTCCCCATGCTCATATAATAGCCTTCCTACAAGCGTAGACTTTCCATGGTCAACATGACCAATTGTAACCAGATTTATATGCGGTTTCTGTGTTGCCATATTTTCACCTTTTTATCGAGTTTCAACCTTAAAAGGTTTTTATATTATAAACTCTTTGCTTTGGTATGGTATATGTATATTTTAGCTTTACTAACTACTTTTTATAGTCTTGAGAGGAAATCTTAATTTTTGTATAGAAAGATTTAATTTATTAAAACTTATTACCGCTGGTTAATTTAAGAGGGATTGAATGGCTGGAGATAGATCGTCAAAAAAAGCCAAGGATAAATGGAAAGAGAAAAAATGGTATACAATATTGGCTCCTAATCAAATAGGTGGTAAAGAGATTGGAACAACAATTGGTGCAAATGAAAGCGAAATTATAGGAAGAACCATTGAAGTTCCTATTTCAGACCTTAGTGGAAACTTTAAAAGGACAAATAGTAAGGTAGTGTTTAAAATAGTAAATGTTTCTGGCCTTAAATGCAGCACCATGTTTATAGGGCATTATGTTGGTGATGACTATATAAGAAGGCTAGTAAGAAGAGGGAGAGAAAGGATCGATATTATTGAAAAAATAAAAACTGTTGACAATTACGTTTTTTCACTGAAAATAGTGGCGATTACAGATGGTAACATAACATCTTCTAAAAGAATTGAAGTAAGAAATAAGATTTTGGAAAGCGTATATGACAAAACAAAAAACATGGATATGTTTGAGTTTATAAGATATGTTATTTCAGAAGAATCACTGAATGAAATAATAAATAATTTAAAGGAAGTTTACCCAGTTAAAAAAATTGAATTTAGAAAAAGTGAACTTCTTGAAACTGGTAAGGAGTACAATTTCTTACCTGAAGAACAGGAAGCTAAGGTTGAAGCTTAAGTATTATTAAGCCGGGGTGGCTTAGCTGGAGGAGCGCCGGACTCATAAGAGTAAAATCTGAGATATCCGGAGGTCTCGGGTTCGAACCCCGATCCCGGCATACTTCTTTGAATTGTTATGAGAAAATATCCAGAATAGTTCATATTCAAATTAATTCTTCAGATATTATTGTCTTGATTTCATTTAAAATATGGTGTTATGGATAAAAATTCTATTATTTTTATTTAATCTATCTTTTTTTTATCTGAAAAATTGTAATTAATATTAGAAAAATTTCCATTTTTCTTAAATATTGACAAAAAGATTGAGAATTTCTTGCCGCACTTTTGATAATTAAAGGATTTAGATTATCATTTCACTTTCTTCCTTATAATTTTAATTCTTCTTATTATTTAAGAACCTTAAAGGAATTAATTTTAATGATATTTGTTTATTATGTTTATGTTTGGGTTATTTTTAAATAAATTATCTAATTAATATTTTCCTCAAATCTTAATGGATAAATTAAATATTATGTAAAAGGTTCTATTTCCTTTTCTTGGACATCCATCTAGCCTTGAAGATAATCCAGCTCTTGCAATTCACATATTAATACAATGCAAGGATATTAAAGAGTAAAAAGAGGATAATGAATATGGTAAAAAGAAATTAAAAAGTTATAATTGTTAAAAAAATATATTAAAAAAAGTTAAGAGTACTCTAAACAACTTGAATGAAGAATTTATCGTCAAGTTACTAATTAAATTTTTCATTGACCTCCTAATTTTTAATAAAACCTTACATTTCATTTCTTTAATTTAAAATGCCCTTAAAATATACATTAATTTCTGTATATAGATTACATTAAAAAGGATTAAATGCATTTTAAAACTTAGGGCTTGATCAATCATGCAGGGTCAACCTAAAAAAAGAGCTAAAATTTATGCAATAATAGCTGTCGTAATTATTATTGCAGCGGCTGCTGTTGTTGTGTTTGAGTTTGAAAAGCCTCCGAAACAAACTATTTATGTTTTGGTGGATAGTGGAAGCGATACTCAGGAATATTTAAGCATGGTGGCAAATAATTTTATGAGCCAATATACAAATGTATCAATAAAGATTTCCCCGGTATCTTTTAGTGATCTTGAAACTTCAGCTCTAAGTGCTTTAGAAAATGGAGCTTCAAATCCTCAAATTATCATGTATTATCCTTCAATGGCACCTGCTTTAGAACCTTATCTATATAATCTGAACAATTCCTTCAGCTCCCAATTCATAAACGAAAGTTCTTTTCTCAAAGGGGATCTCTCCTCCGGTTCATTGTATATAAATCCATCTAATCCATCAGGTGAATTTGTAGGAATGCCTATTCACACTGTATTTGGATATATTCTGGTTTACAATAAAACAGTGTTTTCCAACAGTACACTTGCCTCGAAATTTAAATCAATTTATGGCTTCAATTTTACAGTACAGGGTTTATCCAATTGGTCCCAGCTTAATGATATAGCGGAATTTATTAAAAATAACACAACATTCAACATGAACGATGGGAAGTATCCACTTTTAATGCCTGACAGTTCACATCACTCAATAATTGATGCATTCTACAGCATTTTCTATGGATATGCAGCAGGCAACAAAACCACAGGAGTGCTTGCCAACTCATCACCTAATTATTGGACTTACTTTGGTTTTCAGAATGTAAGTGGTAAAAAACAGTTGAACATTTCTTATAATAATGAACCTGCTGTAAAGGCTCTTGAAATGTACAAAAATCTCACTTCTTATGAGCCATCGGTATCATCAGAGCCGATTGGATACGATCAGCAACTGGAATATTTCACTCAGAATAACTATGCAATGGGGATTGCCTGGTCAAGTTTTATCCCTTCATATTTATCAAACGTTTCAATAGGAAAGAACCTTGGTATCGCATTACTTCCTGGTAATTATACAGGATATTCACCAACATACCTGGGAGTTAATCCACACTCCTCCAATCTTTGGCTTGATATGAAATTTTTACAAATGGCATCTAGCAATTCTATGTATGAAAAGGGGGTAAATCAGTATGGATTCATTCCTGCAACAACAAGCGGACTTCAGTATGCAAGTACTCAGGCCAATTATTCATGGCTCTCTTCCTTCCTTAGCTATTCAAACAAAATTGTTCTCAATACATCATATATTTCAATATTTTCAAAAATTTCACCTCTTTTCTCCACACTTATACCAGATTTCAATGATCAGGTATTAAACTATTTCGAAGGAAAGGTTTCAGCTTCTACTGCACTTTCAACAGCAGCATCAGATTGGCAAACAGAGTTAAATAATGAAAACATATCTCTGTAATAAATGAGATCAAAAGTAAAATTGCAGGCAGTGATTCTCTCATTACCTGCCCTTGTTTATTTTTTTATTTTTGTATTATATCCACTTTTTTTAAATGTCTATTATTCTTTTTACAATTTTACAACAGAAGGCATGATTTTTACGGGTCTAAGAAATTATTATTTAATTTTCAAAACACCTTATTTTAATAAACTTGTGTACAACACAATTCTTTACACTTTACTAGTACCAGTTATCGATGTGCTTCTTGCAATACCTCTAGCATCTGTTCTTAGGAATATAAAAAATAAAGCTCTTTTACCAACCATTATGATTCCTTCATTCATCCCTCAGGTAACAGCAGCAACACTATGGTTGTTTTTACTAAGTCCAACACATGGTCTCGCATATTATTTTAAAATCGGTGATATCTTTTATAGTCCATTAAGTATAGTTCTTATAGACGTTTGGGCAAGCTTGCCACTTTCCACTCTTATAATATTTTCATCAATGAAATCAATACCTCAAAACTTGGATGAGGCCAGTAAGATGGATGGTATAATAGGTCTCAGAAAACTTATGCTTGTGGACATACCATATATTAAATCTAGCATAATTTCTGCATTTGTTCTAATGTTAATGTATGGGTCATTTACATTTGACCCCATATATGTACTGAGCTCAAAGTCGTCAGCTTTTGGGATTAATGATCTTTCATACTTTGCTTATTCAAATTATATTAATGGCTCAACTGGATTTGCGGCAGTAATAATTATCATTGTTTCAATACTGTCAACTATATTTACTCTTATTTTTGTAAGAATTACACTTTCAAAACAGAGAAATAAAAATTTTAAACTTTTAAATTTTGGAAAAAAAATCTTCCCAAATGTATCTATGCCAAGGATTGGTAATTTTGTCATATTTTTTATTTATATAGTATTCTTGATTGGCCCCATAATTTTTCTGTTTCTCACTTCATTTAAAAATCTTAAAGAGATTCTAGCATCGCCTCCCGTAATAATTCCATATATATTTGTAATCACACATTATTCTCAGACTATTTCACAAGGTATGCCATATATTGTTTCAAGCCTCATTGCATCACTTGTTTCATCATTGTTTGTGATAATACTTGCAATTCCAATAGCATATGCAACATCCAGGTTCAAACTGGGTGGACTTAAAATAATTGGTTTTGTATTGTTCATATACTCCTTGCCAACTATCATATTTTTGATTCCAATAAGTAAAATAATGCTTTTTCTTGGTTTGTACAATGAAATTCCATCCCTTATAATTACATATCCTATATTCATTCTCCCCTTGGCTATCTGGCTGCTATATAATTTTTATTATAATTTCCCAAAGCACATAGATGAAGCAGCAAGTATGGATGGAATGAGCCTTTACAAAAGCATGTGGAAGATTATAACACCTCTGAGTACAGATGGAATTCTTGTTTCCTTCCTTTATTCTTTTGTTTTATCATGGGGAGCACTGATTTTTCCCTTGGCTTTATCTTATTCACCCTTTAATCTTAATATTAGGTATCCAGAAGGGGCCCAAACTTTTACAATTTTCATTGCAAGCTCTGTTGGCCATGAAGCAATTAATTATGGGTTGCTCGCAGCCTCAAGTGTTATAAGTATTCTTCCAGCAATAATCTTAACAATTATTATGAGAAACAGATTGGAAAACATTTGGAGGACGGGGGGACAAACTAAATGAGTGAAGTAAAGATAAAAAATATAAGCAAAACTTTTGGAAAATTTAAAGCTCTGGACATTGATAATATTGAAATAAGTGAGAATAGTTATGTTACAATTCTTGGACCTTCAGGATCTGGAAAAACGACCCTTTTGAGAATAATCTCTGGTCTCGAGACACAGGATGAAGGAGAGATAATAATAAATGGAAAGAATGTGGAAACGCTTCCACCTTGGAAAAGAAATATTGGACTAGTTTTTCAAAATTATGCATTATATCCACATTTAAATGTGTTTCAGAATATATCAATGCCACTAATTCAACAAAAAGTTAGTCCCAAGGATATTGAAGAAAATGTTATGGAAGTTGCAAAAATAATGAGAATAAATGATCAACTTGAAAAAATACCCTCTCAGCTTAGTGGTGGTCAACAACAGAGGGTTGCACTTGCCAGAGCACTGATTAAAAAACCAGATGTTTTGCTACTGGACGAACCCCTTTCAAACCTTGATGCAAAGGTCAGGGTTGAATTGAGGGATTATTTAAAAGAGTCTCAGAGAAAATTCAATCTCACAGCCATACATGTTACACATGATCAGACAGAGGGTTTAGCTTTAGGAGACATAATGGTAGTAATGAGTGGTGGAAAGATAGAGCAAATTGGAACTCCGGAGGATATTTACGAAAACCCAGCTACAGAATTTGTGGCTGATTTTGTGGGTGAGGTTAATCATGTATCATCAAAATTTTTAAACAAAAATGAAAGCCCTGAAAAAGTTTATCTTTTGAGATATGAGGAGGCTTTTATTGAGGATGATGGTAAGTATGAAGGAACAGTTATGAATGTTCAGTATATGGGCTATAGAAAGCTTTTGACTGTCTCATCAGCTGAGCAGGAAATTAGATTTTACGTCCCATCAAACCTTAAAATTAAAGAAGGGCAAAAAATAAAATTTTCAATTAATAATAATAAATTTAATTCATTCTCCTAACTAGAACTTCATAAATTTCTTTCATATTGTTGTAAGATTCAACTGGTACATCTTTTCTTCCGTATCTATTGATGTAAAATGCTTCGTTGATTAAGTCTAGTATTTCCTTAATATCATTATCAAAATTATCACCAATAGAGTATATGTGCTCTGGTTTTTCATCTATTTTTTCAATTATTTTGAAATATTCACTTCTCAATCTTTTTGGTTTTTCTGCTTTATAAATTATTATGTTGAATAAATGTTCCATGTTCATTTTCATTAGAAGAGGTTCAGCATAGATTTTTGGAGTGTTTGTCAACAAAACGTGATAAGAATTTTTGAATGTCTCTATAATTTTCAGCGCGTATTCATCTGGAGATATATTTCTTTCCAAAAGCCACTCTCTAGCTTTTATAAAAGCTTCATCGAGATTTGAATAATTATATTGCCTGGCAAGAATTTCGCATATTTTCCAACCATCATCTGCTAAATAATTTGAATTATCTTCTATTTTAGATTTGCATACTTTAAAAAAATTACCATAGGGATCATTCAATTTCTCTATTAATTCTGCATATTTCAAATATACATTTTCATAGTAATAAATAGTTCCATCAAAATCCCAGATAAAAAGATGCTTCATACCCCCTCCTCATTCTCTACCAAAAATAGGCCAAGTTTTTCCCTAATATTTTCTGGAATTTCTTTTTTCATCCCATTTCTGTCAACCCACACCAAAACAATATCAGCTCTGCTGAAGAGTTCATCACTTTCCCTACCTCTTATTTCATGCGTGGTGACACAACTAGTCCTTCCTATTTTTTTTATACCAGTTGTTACATATACCTCATCATTAAAATGGATTGATTTTTTAAAATCAATATTTACATTTGCAACCACAAAATCATAATCGCCTGATACATTAAAGTGTTTCTTAAAAAATTCCAATCTGCCCAGTTCACAGTAAGTCAGATAAACGGCATTATTTACATGACCAAGTGCGTCCAAATCACCGTATCTCTTCTGAATATGGACTATGAATTTGGATTTTTTGTCAGACATAAAAGGATATGATAATTTTTTAAAAATAATTTTTGAAAACTTACAATATTCTTTAAAAAAGATTTTTATATCTTCAAATTATATACACATATGAGATATCAATACACTGCAAAAATTGAACTTCCTATGCCACCTCCAGTGGTTATGGAATACGTCTCAAATCCTTGGTTATTCTTCAATCCCATGGGACATGTGGTGGTGTTGAAAAAAATTACTGATGATAGATATGATGTTGTTTATGCTCCGGATATAGAACAGACTAAAGGTTCAACCTTTTATGGAATTTTAAATGGTCCAACAATCAAACCCAGGGAAGTTTCCTACACTGGTGAGTCTCTTGGACATGAAATTAAGATGAATATAAATATTACTTTAACAACAGAGCCAGAAGGCACTTCTGTTAATATAGATTGGGAATTGAACACTGAATTTTCATTTTTCGATAGATTCAGAGGAGAAAATTTCACACTAAATCCTGAACATATAATTAAAAAACATCTTGTTATGAGAATACCTGAAATGATAAACCTTATAAATTACAAGGAGCAGGGAAGAGAATTTTTACTTGAGACATCAACACTATCTGGATCAAAAGCAATACCATATATTAAACAAAAAGCTCAAGAGATTAAGGATTGCATAGTTATAGGAACGTCCAAAGGTATAAAATTTACAATTAGCGTAAGGGATGAAAAATTGGAAACAATAAAATCAGAGAGCGGTAATAAGGAGAGCTATGGTGGAGAGGCAATCCTTGAGATATTAAATTACCCGGATCTTGTAGATATTGGAATATACGATATTTCTGCAGAAAAGGATCTAAAGGATTTGATGGATAAACAACTTGAAAAATCTTTATTGAGTAGATAATTTAAAGAGAAAAAATTTAATTAGTAAATTTTTTATAGATTTTATCAATCACTTTATAAGTGGTATCATGGAAGATTCCGAAAGGTTCACTTCTTTGTGGAGAAACTTCATCAGCATATATAAAATGCTATATAGGGCAGTAGAAAAAACATTCAGCAAGTATGACGTTTCTGTTCTTGAATACAGAATATTAAGAATATTGGATGAAAATAAAAAAATGACAATGGCCAACCTTGCGGAAATAAATTATGTAACTCAGGCTTGGATAACAGGAATGATAGATAAAATGGAAAGCAAAAATCTAGTAAAAAGGGTAAGATCAGAAAAGGACAGAAGAGTAATTTATATCCAGAACACTGAGGAGGGGACAAAAACATTCAAAAGCATGAAAAAAGTTCACGATCTTATACTACAGGAACTCTTGTCCAAGATTGATGAGAAAGATGTAGATGAACTTCTTAGGATTACCACGACCCTAAAGTTAGAAATGGAAAAATTAGGAACCACGCCACAATAGTTTGATGATACATATCGCAAATCATAAATTTAAAGAAACATTACCATCTTGAGCTCCGGTGGTGTAGCCAGGCCAAGCATTAGGGACTCTCAATCCCCCGACTCGGGTCCAAATCCCGACCGGAGCATAAAAACATCAGTTACATATTACGTCTTCGTGTTCTATATAATTAGAATAAATTTAGAGATTAAAACATTATTAAAAACTTAAGAAAAATCTGAAAAATTTTGATTTTTTCACACTCTGACTTAATGATCTGGAATAAAGGATTGCATGGAATACTTTTATTGTAAGAACTTTTAATCCTTAACAAAACGGTTAGCCGTTGAGAAAAGATTGGAGATTAAAGAAACTTTAAAAAGCACATAATATAAGCCTGAATGGTAAACCACTGCAGTCCTTCCAAAAAGTTTTTGGTAATTGAATGATAATCATGGCAGGAAAAATATTTCCATCGGAATGAGTTTGAATTAAATTTATTTTTAAATAATATATTGATCATTACAATCAATTGTCGTTATTGTTAACAAACTTCTCTTATGCATTAATGCAAAGGCGGCATTACAAATTTCCCCTATCCATAAATATTTAAAAAAGATTGCTTATTTCACTTTTGTATGAATGAATTTAGGGAGTGTAAATGAGCATATAATAAATAGGCGTGTTTGCAGTTAAGTAAATATTGATCATTTTGAATTTAGGCTTTTTTAAACCCTATGAAAGTTAGTTTTGTGAGATACATAATGATTATATAGTAAAATATTTTAAGTCCATATGTATAAAAATCTCAAAAAAATATTTGCGATTTTGTTATGCTCATGTATGATGTTAGCAGCATTTGCCTCACTTTCTCCAAATGGAAATGATAACAAAACTTTGACGAGTAAGGATATCAGTTTTAACTATGAAGTATTAACAAAATTTTTCATCATAAACAATTTGTCAAGTCCAACCCCATCATATTTTGATGAACATATAATTGTAAACAGTTCCTTGTATCCCAACGAGAATCCAAATCTATCAAATGTATTTTTCATGACTGATGGTACAACTCTGATTCCCTCGTGGCTTCAATCCGGGAACAGTAACCAGGCTTTCAACACATCCTATTGGTTAAGGATAAATGAAAGCATACCTGCCCATGATTACATGGAAATCTGCATGAATGCGGCAACATTGGGAACAAATATCCTGAATAATTACTCCATAGGTGAGGCACCGCAACTCACTAATGTTTATGGACTATACGATGACGGCTCACACATCTTTAACTTTTATGACAACTTTGCAGGAACAACTCTTGACAAGGCCAAATGGAATGCTTTGAACGCCAATTACACAGTAGACAATGGGATAAGCTTCACCGAATCCGACTCATATATAACATCAAGATTGCAATTTTCATATCCATCATGCGTTGAGGCTTATGGAATTATGAATACACCACAGACCAATGATAGTAAAAGCTACTCTCTTGGAGGCGTTGGATTTGGAAAAGGTGGAATGGATTATACCTCTCCTGTTTTTACTTCAGGATGGACAGAAAACCTGACAAATGGATTTGGACTTACTTTTTACAATGGTGAAAGTCTTTATTATTACAACTATTCTAAGTCGGCAAACATCAATGATTATCATATTTTCGGTACTGGTTTTATAAATGATTCCTATGTGAGAGGTACCTTGGACAATATTTTCCAGAACTCATCGAGGAATAGTTTACTGGTACCAAGCTCTCAGGAATTGAACTTGACACTTGGTTTCCAGGCTTTAGATTTTCCAAAGGTTAATGATTTTAAATACATAATGGAATTTAATTCAACCCCTGATGGAGCCGGAATCCCATATTCATTCTCCTTGCACAAGGTAACATTCAAAGAAAATGGTTTACAATCAGGAGGATATTGGGGAATAGATATTCCGAACCTTATAAATACACTGGAAAACAATGGGATAACATCTCTGTCCTGTTTCAACTATTCCCTTGTACCTGGAGTATATAACTATACAGTATACTCTGATGATCCAGGATACCAAGCTTTCCAAAACAAAGGTAATTTTACAGTGAAAAACAGTAATGTATTCATAAATGTATCATTTGTAATAGCAAAAACTGCTACGACTTTTGAAGAAACTGGTCTCCCCAAGGGAACTGACTGGAAGCTCAACCTATTCACGAATTCTAGCAATTTTACAGCATATACCTCAAACATGTCTTCAATTGTTGTCAATATCCAAAATGGCTCTTTTATTGTGACATTTAATGATACATCAAACGGATACGTACCTTTCCCAGATTACAAGATAATAAATGTAAATGGTTTCCCAGAAACTTATATAATAGAATTCGAAAGCCCCAAAAATCTTTCCCTCCTGAAACCACTTAAATCGTTCAACCCATCCATGGAAGAGCAGAATAATGGGTATAATAACATCTTAACAGGAAATGGAGTCCTAACAGATCTGGCGGTAGACAGTAGTTCAAATATGATTTTTTCAATTTTACAGAACAATGGTATAATTGTACCCTACAACATAACAACCGGAATGTATCTGAAAAACATCACCCTTGGCTCTAATTCTTATCCCGCCTGTGAATACTATGACAATCAAAATGGGTATCTATATGTCAGTAACAGAGGTACAGGAAATCTTACCATAATTAATGGAAGAACTCTTTCCATAATAGAAAATATAAGTTTTCCTTCGTTAAAGGGTAGCGATTTTGCAATAACTCAATCAACAAACTCTCAAGACATATACTTATTTGGCTTTAATATTACCAATCCGGAAAATGGTACTTCATTTATCCTTTCTAACACAGGTGAAATTCTCATGGAGCATAACTACACAAAACTATGTCCACAGAATTTAATTTTTGGTCAATATGCTCTACTTTCACCAACAATGTATGGTCAGGATCTTCTAATTGCAAATGGTACGGGCATCGACGTTTTGAATCTTTCCAGCGGTCACCAGGCCTATTATGCAGCTCCAAAATACTATTGTACAGGTTTACTTGTACCCTATGGTCAAAATGGAAAGTTTATTGTTAGCAATAAAGAGAATAATACCACTTTAATCTTTAATGCAATCTCATCAAGCTTTTGTTATGGCCCAACTATACCCGGGGAAGTTTTAGGAGGTTACTTTGATCCATTAAATGGCTACCTGTATGTTTCCAGTGAAAGTACAGCTTTCTGTTCATGTACAGGCAATATTACCATAATAACACCAAGCAACGGAAAGGTTGTAATGTCTATTCTCATTAGAGAGCCTCAGTCCAATATAGAATTCAGTTCTATAAATCAGACAATATTCAGTCTGAATTTTAATGGAAGGGAAAGCATATTTCACTCATATGCTGTAACAAAAGCATACAATATAAGTTTTGAAGAAAGTGGACTACAAGCAAATGGAACATGGTTCGTTAACATTACCGGCATGAACTCCTCTGGTGCACTGTTATCAGGTTCTGTATACTCAGTCAATCTAAAACAGGGAAATTATACGTATACAATTGGAACAAGTAATAAAAAATTCACTGCAACTGGTGGAACAATATATGCAAATTCATCAAAAACAGTTTATATAAAATTCTCTTCAGTTACATACGGTGTTACATTCAATGAAACTGGGCTTGGAACAGGAATATCATGGTCTTTGAGACTTAATAATAGTTCATATGCAATAAATGTAATGGGGAGTGGTTCAGATATATCATTGAATTTACCCAACGGTACATACTATTACAGTGTAAATCCTGTAAGTGGATATTCCATCACAAATAAAGCCGGACCGGTGGAAGTAACTGGAAGACCTGTCACAGTCTATATTGCATTTACACAGCTCAAATACAAATTTACCTTTAATGAAGTTGGTCTTCCAAATGGTACAATGTGGAAAATAACTTTAAATGGAGTTGAGCATAATGTTACTGGGAATAGCTTCTCAATATACCTCCCTAATGGTACATACTACTATTCAGTAGGTTCTATTAACGGCTACTCTCTCACAAACGGGACAGGCAATATAACAATGAAAGGAACTAGTGTCTCAATAACCATAAAGTTCACTCAATCAACTTCCAGTTCAATAACATTTTACATTGAGATTGGAGCTATTTTAGCCGTAGTGGTTGCTGTAATCGGAATACTGATTTGGAGAAGAACTTCAAAATAGTTAAAAACTCAAAGGGTTTTTAATTTCTTTATTTTTTAAAAACGACCTGTGGATTTAATTTTTTATGAAGAACAGATAATTGTGTCTATTTAAGATGAAATGATTATGACTCATTCCCTTATTTTACTTTAATTCAGAAAGTCTCAAAAGATTTAATGGAATAACGTTATGTAGTGTGATTATAGTTTGACTAGTTAAAATCATTACGAAAATTCCACATGATAAAAATAAGCTCAGAACTCTATATTTTTTCTTTACAAAGAAAACTCAAGGTCAAATCATAAAAACTGTTTAAAATGATACCACATTTATCCTTTTATAGTTTTTTCCAACTATTTAATACACTGAGTATTCTATTGGATTTTTACCCTATTTTAAAACACAATTGAGTTGAAATTTTTCCAGAATTAATTTCTGATCCTCTGTGAGTTCAATGAAAATGTGGGAAAAGATGGTGTAAACATACCTCTTTATTCCCCCGCTCTTTTCAGTATATTATTGTATTTCAATATGAATCTAAATAATAGTCCAAAAATTGTTGTGTATTCTTAAATTATAATTATCCTGCAACATTTAATCAATCTTATCATTTTTATTTAAAAATCACTCAAAATGTGATTGAACATTTATCTAATATAATTTAAAATAAATAGTCTTCATCAAATTGATTAATGACTTAATTTAATCGATTGTCTTGATAATTATTCTCACCTCATTGTTCAAAGTTTTTTTTTGAATGTGTTGATCTCATTAAGTAATTTTGAGGGTATGGATAATTTAAGAATATATTAGGATCTTCTTGAAGGTTTCACATTGTTCTTAGATATTTATTTGACCATCTGTTCTGGATTATTAAAATTGATAAATTTAATCTTCTATTTTGCTTGAAAGGAATATATCTTTCAGATCATAATCCTTATCATTTACTTTCCCGCACTATCATATCATTTTCACAATTCACTGATATGAAATACAAATAGCGGGAAGCCTCCCTTTTGATGCATCTGTTTTACCTCCTCTTCTATTCCTGGAAGTCCATCTGCTATGAACAAAACTGGTTCTTCAACGCCTCTTTCATGTAGATTAATGAAAGCAATTGCGTATGTAACGTGTTTCCTAACAGGATTCATTTAGAAAATAATTATCTCATAATTACAATATTCTCTTTCACTCAATGAAAATACCAGCTTTGTTTCTTAGCGTTATAACTTCTTAGAGAAAACGTAGAACATTTCGAATAGTTTTTCATTCTTTCATAATTTCATTTGCTGTTTATTTTTTCTTTATTAAAAAAATTCTATACATTCCATTTTATCATAGTGTCCCAAATGTTGTGTATTTATAAAGGATACCTCCTTTGGAACATTTCCTTAATCTCATCAATGCATTTATAATATCCCCTCAATGATCTCATTGACCATTTGTCATTTATCTCTGCTGCTCTCAGATAAATG
>NZ_JBLSDG010000007.1:0-70632 GCF_052315375.1 Caldiplasma sukawensis | reverse complement strand
GGACAAACAGAAAATATAAGTGCAAATCTGAAGAAGGAACCTGTACAGAATTCAGATGAAATATTCTATGTATTGGCAGGAGTTATTGCAGTTGTTGTGATTGCATCAGCTGTAATACTGTACCTTAGAAAGGTTAAGTGAATGAAATAAAAAAAATACAAAAATAATTTCTATAATTTTTCAAAATATTATTTTTGATCATGAGGTGTCATTATTGTATATTCTAAAAGATCACTTAAAAAAAATCCCATGTTCACTTTTAAGAATTCAAAAATATTTACAAGTATGGGAAGCACATGAAACACTATGAATTCTCCATGATAAATGGATATTAACTGATGACATATGTAAAATAAACAGTTGATATGTCAACATAGTTTATCATTAAGATGCATATGAATGTATTTCAATTCATTTAAGGTTTCACAGTTTCTCATCTTTCCATATATTGTTCCATGATCCCATTAATAATATACAGGCCTTGAACTGTTATCCTCTTCAGGGAATTTCTGTATCACTCCTTTCATTATACAAAGACATATCAACAGAAATTCCAGATCAGGATGAGAGATTCCAACAACTCCTTTACTATCTTCATTACAGTTACCACATCTTTTTATGAAACTCTTTTCATTATTCCTTACATTCTGTTGTTTTACACGAAGGTATCATTTTATGTTTCATGAAATTTGAACATTGTTGAGATCATGATTCCATGTTAATGTTACACAAAATTTTGGATACTTTCCTCTTATCCTCTTAATATGCATATATGTGTGTGAAAATGATAAAAATTTGAAAGAACATATAGAGTAATAAAGTGAACAGAAGAAAGAAAAAAAGTGAAGGCATCAATCTAGATTTAAATCAATTGGATCATGTGAATAATGTTAGGGGAAATAATAACATTCAGGAGAACAGGGATATGGATAAATAAAAAAATCTGATGGAAATCAAAGGGGAAAAAAAGAAATGAATTGAACAAAAACGTTTTTGAATTTGATTCTTCTCAAGGATCTGATCATAATCATTTCATATATTTTCAGAATTGAGAATCATCTACCAGCTATTGTTTCACTGGAATATAATAATTTCATTCCTTGGGAGTATGACTTCACTTGCTATATATGTAACCAAAGCATATACTGTGATTCATATAAGAATTATGAAGAAAGATTGGGAACAAAGAAGCCTTGATTATTATTTTTCACATTCAAGTATTTTTACATAATTAAAATTGAAGTTGAGTATATAAAGAGAAATTTTTTAAAGAAATTATCTGGAAAAAATCTCAAAAGCCACTGGAGGGATTTGAACCCCCGACCTGCTGATTACGAATCAGCTGCTCTACCTGCTGAGCTACAGTGGCATTTTACGCAGTTGGCATAAAATACAATTCCCGATGGGATTTTTGGATAAAAATACGTTGATTTAGGCGGCAACTTTTTTCCATTTATTATTTCACTGTAAAATTCTTCAGTTGTTACTTTCGGCATTATGATTGCAACTGCCCCTTTCTCAACCTTTTCCATAACCTCATCAATACTAGGTGTATAGCCTGCCATTATGTCTCTCTGTATCTGAATGTCGTTTATTCTCCTGTTTATTATTTCAATCTCATTTATTGGCTTTGATACATTCAGTTGTTCACGATATGTTTTTCCACCACTCAAAATTCTGTGAGTTTTATTTTCAAAAGAATCATTTATTTCTATAAGTTTTTCAGGGTCATAACCAATGTCCCTTAAATCACTAACATTTTCAAAATATCTATGAATTTCCATAATCGCAGTACTTTCGTCCGAAATATCTGTGATGTAAACAAGCATCTTCTTCCAGAAATTATCCCCTGTTTCTCTGTATATTTCACTTATGGCTCTTGTTCTGTGATGGCCATCAGCTATTATACCTTGGGAACCCTTAAGGATTTTTTTTATTTTTTCAATTTCTTCACTCTGACTCAGTATGCATATCTCATTTTTTTTATTGTCAGAAGTCATAAAATGAACATTACATTTGTATTTAGAAGAAATTTCACTCAAAAGTTCTGCAAAACCCGGTTTTTTTACAATTACAAACACCGGCTCATTTTGAAGACCTGAGGATAGAAAATATTTTTTTCTCTTTTCAACAAAATCAGGAATTGTATCCTCATGGGGAATTAGGAAATTTTCCTCAAGTGATATATCTATAAGGGCTATAACTCCGTATCTTTGAACTTTTTTCCCATTCAGAAAATATTCCTGCTTCAAAAGTATCACAGAATTATCCGGCCAGCTTACAACAGTGTTGTCTTCAACCCACTGATTAAATATTTCAGAAGATTTTTCTACATTATTGAGCAAATTCAAAATGTTGTGTTTGTTTTTCAGAAGTTTTTCCATTAGTTCCTGCGTCAAAGAATCAAATGGAGGGGAAATAACCTCCTCATCAAAAACTTTATACGTGAAAGGACTGAAACCTTCTATTATCATCTATGCTCATTTAAACAGATTTTCAAGGGCCATTAGATCATCATTGTAACCATCTTCACCCAGTGGAGTTTCGAGTATCATTGGTGTCCCTCTAAATTCATCATCCTCAATGAGATTTCTGAAACCCTCAATTCCAATGGTTCCTTTTCCTATCTGTTCATGTCTGTCGGTTGCCTCTCCAAGACCTTTTTTGCTGTCATTCATATGAAAACCTTTTATTTTTTCAATACCCACTGTGTCTCTTATCTCCTGCAGCATATTTTCATATCCCTTTTTGTCCTTAATATTGTATCCTGCAGCCCAAGCGTGACAGGTGTCAAGACAGACTCCAATCTTATCCTTATAATTTATTTCATCAATTATTCTTGAAATGTCACTGAAAGTTTTTCCCACGCTATTTCCCTGCCCTGCAGAGTTCTCTATTAACACAATTATGTTCTGATCCTTTTTTAAAACCTCATTCAGAACTGTTACAACATTTTCGATACCCTTATCAAGAGTTGCCTCCTTGAATGAACCAGGATGAAAAGTTAGAAGATCTGCACCAAGTTGATCTCCTCTCCCTATCTCAATGGAAAACGCCTCTATAACCTTCTTTCTTAATTCAGGATCACTTGAGGCTGTATTCAGCAGGTAGGATGCATGAATCATTGTTGATACGCCTGTTTCCTTCTTTTTCTTCCTGAATTCATTAATCACATCATCATTAAGTGGCTTCGCCTTCCACTGCATCTGATTTTTTGAAAAAATTTGAAAACTTTTAAATTTAAAATCAAGGGCCCTCTCTGGTGTTTTCTCTATACCTGCTGATGTTGAGAGATGACCTCCCATATTGTGAGTTTCAGTAATTTTCAATTTATATCACCTGAACTGTGAATTTCACTGTTCTCTATAATCATTTGTACAAACTGGTAAACATGCAGAGCCAAAGTTGGGTTATCTGTGTATCCGCATGCGTTTAAATCCGGATCTGTTAAAATTGCCCTTGTTTTGTCTGATACAATATCTGTAGCAATTAGACCCTCCTTCCTTAACACTTTTACATTTTCGGGAGCTCTCTTGTTAGGCGGTGTTATTATCACAATATTAACACCTCTTCTTTTTGCATTTTCCAGTTCTTTTTTCAGTGATTCCCTCAACTCCTTTATCATTGGTGTACATATGAAAAGTTCCTTTTCCGTTCCGTTTATTACCTCAGAAATTTTTGCCAAAACTCTGGAATGTCCATAGATTGTATATATTAGCTGGGGATCACCATTTGAATTTCTGCTCTCCTGAACCTCTTTCATAATCTGGTAAGTTTCAGTAACTATCCTCTCAAAAATTGATTTTACGTCCTCAGGTGATGCAGGTTTATACATCTTTGGCCTCCCCTCGGTTTCCTTGGCGTATCCTTTTTCCACAAGGGATTCCATGACCTTGTACGCAGATGTTCTTGGTATCTTTGCCGTATCAGCTATATTCTCAGCACTTGCAATACCATGATAGAGTAAAGCAGAATAGCCCTGTGCTTCATAGTTTGAGAGCCCAAATATTTTTAGCATCTCTGAAAGCTTCTCCATTTTTTGGGTTGTAGCTTCCATGAATATTTATTCTTTAATTATTAATATTAATTTGTAAAAAGTGAGACATTTTGTTCAAAGTCTTACATCACCTATTGCCTTACTCTGAATATAGAATGCACCCTTAAGTGTGTAATTCAAAATATAATCTGATATATATTCAGAGAATTTTGGATCCTTTTTCATTTTACACAGGGAGGCATGTGCATCTGAGAGTTCCTTATAAGCAAGGAGTAGATATGCAGTTCTTGCATCCCCATTGCTCATCTTCTCCTTTATATCAAGCCAGGCCTCCTCTGCATGATTTATCTTTTTCCTGATATCGTCTGAAAGCTTCACATCAGGATCCTTTATACACTGTGAAAGTGTATCTACCATATCTATAAGTTCCCTGATTTCATTCACCCTTACCCCTGTAGAGGCGGCAAGCCCAAGAAATGATATTGCACTCAAATAATGGTTTTCCATCTTAAAAAATTCATTATCGCCTTCAATCATATCATCCATCAATTCACAGTATCTGAGTGACGGATCTACAACCTCATCGTCCATGTTACAATATTACATCTTTATATAAAAAATAGGATAGCCCTGGGCAGATTCGAACTGCCGTCGACGGGTCCAGAGCCCGTAATGCTTGGCCACTACACCACAGGGCTTCGAAAGGTTATTTTAACCTCGTATAAAAATATTGATTTAGTCACAAGGTTTTTTCATAATAAAGAAAAGCCATTTCACCATTACCGGGTTCATTTTCATTATCATATACAAAAAAGAAACTCTCATCCTCCCTATATTCTGGAATTTTTTTAGTTTTAAGAAAAGTGATGTCTTCACCGTTAATACAAAAAATATTTCCATTTCTGTCTTTTTTCAGTTCATAGTCCTTATTCTCTATACTGCTGAAAACGGACCAATTTTTTATATAGAAAAATGGAAAATTTACATCGCATACCTCCACTCCTCCCTTGAATTCTGGTTTTCCCTTAACACTCAGGAATCTGGATCTTACCTTATATTCCAGTTTTTCCACCAGATTTCTCGAAGCATGGTTGTTTTCCTCAATTAGACAGCCAATCCATTTTGCTCCAAGATTGTAAGAATATGCCTCAAGAAACCTTGTCATTTCTGTGCCTACACCCTGTCTTCTGAATTCATTGTGAACCCTCAGAGCACCCATAAAAAACCTTTTTTCTGAGGTCTGTTTTATTGACAAAAAGCCAAGTATCTTTCCGTTTTCCTCGTAAACAATAACATCATTGTTGCTGATGAATGATTTTACATTTTCTGATATGTAATCAATGTATCCTGAAGTTTTCGATATATATGAAATTTGATCCGAATCAAAATCCCTGGCTTTTCTTATCATATAACCCTTATTGTTCTGGCAATTATATATTTAATGAAAAAAATTTATGAATCAGTCTTATTGATTATGTGAAAATCAAATTATTATAACCAAATGTGCTACACTTTATAAAAAAAGTTACAGAAGTCTTGAAATATTGATTCATATCCATTGTTATATAACAAAAAATATATATTATCTATTCTTTTCTTAAAAGATAATTATGAGTATATTCAGGAGAGAAGAAGGGAAGGACGGAATACACACTTACCATTGTGATGAACATGATTTTAGTTCAATGGACGCTGCAAAGGTCGAAGAACACATGAAATTGCATGGGAAAAAGGCAGCGGATTTCTGGAAGAAGGAACATCACAAGGAAAAAAAGGTCACTCTTTACAGTTGTGAACATCTCGATTTTCAATCTTATGATCCAGCGGAAATCGAGGAGCACGAAAGATCACATGCCTTGATGATGAGTACTGGGTGGGGAATTTTAGAAAGATGAACCAATTTAGATATTGGTATAACAATTACCTTTAATTCATTAAGAATTTTGAAGATAAAATGCAATTCAAACTAACCATTTTAGGTTTAATATTCGTATTTTTGTCAATTTTACTTTTCATAATCAGGGGTTACAGATTTAATTATTTTATTCCTTTAATTATTGGTTCAATAATAATCATATACAGTTTGATATCTTTCAGGAAAATATAATTTAAAATTTTCATACTTGACTTTTAACATCCATTTCCATATTCCACAATTTAATAGAATCAGGAAATGCCTCTGTCATAATTGAATTACAGAGTTCTTCTTCCATCATACTGTTATACTGAAAAATTGCAAGCTTTAGATTACCACATTTTCTGAAAAAAATTATATGGTCGCGAATAAACTTTTCAGAATGAATTAATTTTTTAAAATCAGTGTTCTCTCCATTATCTTTGATTAGGAAACCCTTAACTATCTTATTTCTAATAAAATTAAACTTTATAAGGGGTAAAAATTCAGAATATTCATTTTTTCTCATTATTTTTTTAATCTCACTTCTCAACTTTGATATCTCTTTAGAATCATATTGTGGGTTCCTTTTAAAAATTGGAATAAGGTCTTGGTAAAACACTGATGTTTTAAGAGTTTCCTCATAGTCAGGAAAACTTTCATTAAAACTGTAATAAAATCTAATATCCATAAAATTTTTTCCATATTTTGTAAACAATTTTTTAATTTCTTCATTATCTGTAAAATATTCAATTAAAATAATCCATCTGAATCTAGCCAAATCATAAAAATCTCCATAAGCTTCCTCGATAAACCCAGAATATATTTTTTCCCCTTTTAAATTGTAGAATAATTCTTTGATAAATTCCTTGTTGGGTCTTGAATTTGAAAAAAGGCAGGCTATATTTCTTTCAATTTTCTGAGAATTTGGTACTGCAACAATTCTCTCCATTATTTTATTGTTTAAAAGATCATCAAATGTTCTGTAAACTAATGTTTGATTTATCTTCCATTTCTTTGCGATGTAATACGCTGATGGAACGGCTTTTAATACATCATCATACAGGTGTGGCCAGTTCATAGAATAAAAAATTTTCTGCTCAATATCCATGATCAATTAAATGTATGAACTGAATCAATTTAATTTTTTTCATTTCATTATTTTAAAGACTTTTTCATTCATCAGGGTTTTGAAATAAGTGAACACAACTACATTTGTAAATTCGTTGTTAAAAATTTCTATAATACTGTCAACCTCACTTACAGTCTCATAATAATAGAGTAAAACAATGGACCTGCTGAACCTTCTTAAAAGTAAAAATCTTGAAGAAAGGAATTTGTTACCAGAAAGATTGTGAAGTTTAATTCTCTCTTTTTCATCATACGTAATGAAGATCACAAAAAAACCAGCGGTATTAAGCATTTTGAAGTCGACCAATGGAAACAAATGAAGTAATCGCTCCTCATATAATCTGGGAAGATATTTTTTAAAAGATTTGTTCAAAAATTTTTTTTCACTCAAAAAGTGTTCCATAAAACTCAGATTTTTGTATGAAATTTCATCTACAATGTCTGCCAAAATTTTCTTCATTTCCGGCTTTCTTTCATCATTATTGATAAATATACATACATCTGAGTTATATTTTATTTTCATAAATTCTATTAATTGTTTTTCCATTTTTTCACTAAAATCATTTATCACCTCAAATATTATCATATATTTGTAATGTTCAGCAACAGAAAATTTCCCCCTCCCCTCATAAATGTTTGTTAAATGTATCATATCAATATTTTGACTATAATCAAGTGAGTCGATCATCACCTTAAGATCAACCTTCTGATTAACGGGGGACAGTAAGATTTCCTTCTTATTCAATCTGTAATCAGGTAAAAAAATAATATCCTTGATGATTGTATCATTTATCATATTTTTCCAAGCAAGATTCACTGATACCTGATTTAATTTCATTATTTTTGAAATATTATAAGGATTGATTGGAATTTTGTATGTTTCAGACCTTATAAATGGCCAGTTCAATGAAATAAGTATCTTCCTCTCTATTTCTTTCATTAGAAAAATAAACACATCTATTATTTATTACTTATTACCTTTAAATTTAGTATTTGCAATTTTAACAACTTTTATAATCATATAATTATTACACTTTTTACTGCCCCGGTAGTGTAGCGGTCTATCATACAGGCCTGTCGAGCCTGTGACATGGGTTCGAATCCCGTCCGGGGCGTGTTTTACTATTCGGGTTTGAATTTTTATCAGATTCAATGAAGTCCAGGTTTTTCTTTCTTATCCCCTCTATTGCGTCATCAATTGCCATTCCTATGTAGTCCTTTGTGGTATCGAACTTTGCATGTCTCATCAGGAGGCGTATCCCTTCCAAGTCTACACCATTAGTGTAGAGATATCGAGCAAAGAACCGTCTTGCCCTATGCGCTGAGAATGTTATACCTGCCTTCTTTGATATCTGGTAAATCTCCTGGCGAATGCCGTCATAGGTCATTGGATTCCCGTCTTTGTTCGTGAACAACTTTGTAGTTCCGTTGGATTGCCTCACTTTCAGATATTCGGAGAGGGCTTTCCTGACACTTGGAAATAGGTAAAGCTTTGATGGCTTCTGACCTTTGCCTACTATCAGAATTGTGTCATCATGAATTGCATCTATTGTGATTGAAGCAACTTCATTCAGTCTTGCACCTGTCTTGAACAGAAGTTCTATTATGAGTAACTTTCGTCTTTTTGTGTATCCAAAACTCTTTGCTGCCAGAGAAAGGGCTTCATAATCTTCCATTGAAGCGATAGGCCTATTCATTGAATGCATCTCCTTAAAAAATTTCATCTTTGGTTCTCCTCTATAGGTCAATACACGGTTGTAGGCCTTGATATAGGTGTTCAAGGTTCTATCAAGGGTTCCTTTCTTCCTTGCCTCTCTTACCCATTTCCTAAAACTTTCCATCTCGTTCAGGTCCACTCCATTACGATCTAAGTACCTGAGAGATCTCAAAGTGTTCTGGATTGTTTTCGGCTTGAAGTGTTCATAGAGCCAGTCCTCGAAATTTTCTTTGTCTTTTATATCAGTAATCTTCGATATCCTGGTTTGAATCTTTTAAGTCTCACTGATCTGACTCAGAATTGTCTATACCTAATTATTCAAGTTTGGTCATTCTCATGCCTCCAACATAAGAAAAGCTATAGGTATTGAAATGGCAAGAATCCCCACTACGATTATGATAGCAACCTGTAAATTCGAGAGAATCATGCGAAGTCCTCCAAGATTTTCTGATATTTCCTTTCTGATTTCCCATGTATCCAGAACCTATCGATTATTTCTGGGTGCTTCTTTTCAATATGAGAGACGATTTCAAGATCCCTCTCAGGAGATTTAAATTCAACCACAAAATCACAGAATGGGGAGTACATACTTCTTGTCCCTTTTGGGATCTTCACAGGAAATATGTTCTCCAGATACCGGGTCGGTGAATGCTTTTCGCCTTCTACGAATTTCATGGTTTGACCTCCCTTGAAAAGTGTTTCTTTCTATATTCTCGAACTGCAAGACGAAATAGCTCCGATTTACTGATTTCCGGGTGATTTTTTAAAAATTCCAAATCCTCGGAATCTACACTTATCATTACTCTATTTGTTGTCATACTTTACCGATTATATAATAAATAATTCGCATAAAAAGATTACTGTTTATATAATGTGAAGTTAAACGTTTACTTAATATTAATCTGCTGTTTTCCTATTATAGAAATGGATATATCAAAGTATGGCCGTCATTCCTCCGAGATATTGCTTTTTCTTATGAGTAATGGAGTCTCTCCTATCACTAGATTTAACGAGATTAAGATATCACCTACTACTTATTATCGTACAATAAAGAATCTTGAGGTTGCTGGACTTGTTAAAAGAAGGGAAGTTATAAGCAAAAGAAAGATCGTTTACGTCTCGCTTACTGACAAAGGTAGGAAGTTGGCGGAACAGTTACTTAAAGCCGAAGAAGTCACTAAATCTTCAGGTTTAGATATTGCACAAAAACCTGACCTCGATCTCACAATGACCGAGGAAGAAGCGGAGATGGCCAAACATCTCAATCTTTTATTTCACATCAATGTAATAGATGATCACATCACTGTTGAGGAGGAGGGGCCTGGGAAGCCTCCAAGGATTTTCAACATATATGTAAAGAGGAATGGCAACGGTGATTTCAGATTATGGTGCGAGCATGACAATTCATATGAATGTTGGCATGTGAAGGCAGCATGGACATATCCACAGGTGCAGAAGATGATGATGCACTACAAGGAGAGGGCTAAAGTCTGTCTTAACTGCCATACAAATAATGATTCGGATGCAGTATACTGCAAGAAGTGCGGGGTGAAACTAGAGTAGAGGTGAACATATGGTTGATAGAGATTATTCGAAAGGGAAAGGTGGACAGGAAAATGTAGAGGAAAAAAAGAAAGAAATAGATAAAGTTATAGAATTTTTGGACAGGTTCATAGAGGCCAGCAGAAACAAGAAAGACGACAATGTACAGGTCGATACAAAAGGCCATATAGTATGGAAAGAAAAGGAGAAGAAACAGTCTCCGGAGAAAAATAAGGACAGAGAGTCAAATGCTGATAAAGAAGCAGATGACGAATACAATGAAGATTACACTTTTTATTCAATAGAATTTGAATTTCATCCGGGGTCTTTAGAAGATCTTGCGAAGGTGATCAAAACTAAACTTAATAATTTAAAAAAGCGAAGTGAGACGCAATTCAAGATCAATGAAAAGTTACCACAGGGTCATTACGGATACGACAGAGAATGGAACAAAGAGCCAAAGAACAAGACTTACAGTATTCTTATAAATTATCAAAGATCTTTAACGCGCTCAATTACTTCAGATTACAGAAAAGACCTGGTCAAAAAGGACAAGAATGGGAATTTGACTGTCAAAGATACGAAGAGCTGCCAGTGGAGGGGTGGTGGTGAGATGGTAAGGATCTGTAATTTGTTGGATCCAGTATGTGCCGGAGATGATTGACCATGTCCGATCTGAATAATGATGATGAGCATTCTTATAGGATCGTGCATGTTGTGCCTTCTGCCAGACGACTTCTGGACTCCATCAGAAACATGAGATATGACTTCTCCAGAGCCGTCGCCGATCTCGTGGATAATTCAATACAGGCAGGTGCAACGAAGATAGATATCCACATGTTTTTCATCTCGGGGCAGGACTCTCGTGTGTTGATAGCCGATAACGGTAGGGGGATGTCACAGGAGGAGCTGACCGAAGCTATGAGGCTCGGCACGAGGCGGGATTATGAGAAGGGAGAACTTGGAAGATTCGGAATGGGTCTAAAAACGGCCTCCCTGTCGCAGTGCAGGAATATCACGGTGGCCAGCAGGTCATCAGTTCCGGGATCTGAAATATCTGTCAGATCTCTGGATCTCAACCTGATTGATCGAACCGACAGCTGGGTTATAAAGGACATACCGGTAGATCATGCACCATCCGAAGTCGTCAGACCGCTCCAGAACAGTCAGGGTACAGTCGTGCTCTGGGAGCAGCTTGATCGTCTCATGAAGTACAAGATATCCACTGGGGCCAGCGCCGTCAGGGCTTTCAATAGGATGGCCGCGGAACTTGAAAAACATCTTTCCGCGGTGTTCCACAGGTTTCTCTCCGGAGAGGCCACCAGAGGGCGTGTGGAGATCACCCTTAACGACAGGAGAATAGAGCCATGGGACCCATTCGCAACATCTGAGCGGTCCACCACGAAGCTGGATGAGGTAGTGATAGAGGTCCAGGGACAGCAACGGAAATACTCTGTTAAGTACAGCTCTTTCATCCTCCCGAATCAGGACTCATATTCCACTCCGGAGGCCTTCGATTATTATGGGAGAGGTAGATGGAACGAGCTGCAGGGATTCTACATTTACAGGGAGGACAGACTCATACAGTACGGTGGCTGGAATGGCATGAGGGTGCCGGATGAGCACACAAAATTTGCAAGAGTTGCCCTTTACTTCACATCGGATGCCGATGATGCATTGGACATGGACATAAGGAAGACCAATATTGAGCTCCCAGATAACCTGAAGGAATCGCTCAGACCGATAGTGGCGAACGTTACGTCGACGGCCAACAAGCTCTACAGAATCCACGGCCCGAGTCCGCAGGCCGGTAGAAGCAGGTCAGTTGGTAGCGGGATGGAAGAGAGCAGGGCTAATGGCAGCTCCGGCCGAAGATCCTGGCAGACGGGCGATACCCATCACGGCTTGCGGGATCAGGGCTCTGATTGGGCTCATTCTTCCTCCAGCGTCACCGAACGCCCATCGTCTTCTGTGCAGGGCTTCGATATTCTGGATGCCCTGAGATCCAGTGCCAGAGCGACAGGAGACCATGCAGCTCTGGATCGGATACTATTGCACCTGAAGTCGACAAGGCCAGACATTGCCGGAATACTCTGTCTGTGAGGTGATTAGATGGCTATACGCAGAGATCAGGCGCTGGGAATGGTGAGGCTTATGCTGGAGGGCGGGATAAGTGTGGAAGAAGCAGTGAGCAATCCCGCCATACCGATCGAATACCGTCAATGGATCTTGGAACAGATCCAGCGTGAAGAGAACATCAAACTGGAACCTGTCAGAGTGCTGTCGGCAGGTGCACCATCAGAATGGTATCATGTAGTTGACAGAGGTGGCTGGTACTACTGGCCAACTTTGAGGACCTTCCTTCTGGGCCATGGCTGGTCGGAAGCTGCCGTCAGATCGCTGGATGACACGACCGACAGGATAATGGAAAGGATACCACCTCCGGACCAGGATAATTTTGATGTTAGGGGTTTGGTTCTGGGATATGTCCAGAGCGGCAAGACCTCTAACTACACTGGGCTGATAGCCAAGGCTGCGGATTGCGGTTACCGACTCTTCATCGTGCTATCAGGCATAGACAAGGGTCTCCGTCTGCAGACACAGATCAGGCTGAACAGGGAGCTTATGGGATATAGGTATCCAGGGTATCTTGGCGACCTAGATCAGGTACCAGTGCCTCCTGTTGGAAAGCAGTGGGTCAGCTTCACAACAGAGGAACCGGACGGAGATTTCGATTCGGGTCACGTAAACCAGGCCGTGCTTCAGGGATACGGACCAATACTGATGGTCATTAAGAAGAACAGCAGGGTCCTGGGAAGGCTCATCAGGTGGCTCGATGGAGCTGCAGGACCCTCTTTCCATCAGATACCGGCGATTGTGATAGACGACGAGGCGGATCTTGCAAGCATAGACACGAGGGGATCCTATATCACGCAGGACGATCCACTCCCAGATGACTATGAGCCGCCGTCAGTAATAAATGGACATATAAGGGATCTTCTGAAGAGATTCAGCAGAAAGGTCTACGTGGCGTACACCGCCACACCCTTCGCAAACATACTCATCCCCTATGATGTCTATGACCCATATGTGCAGAACGATCTCTATCCAAAAGACTTCATAATCGACATTCCAAAACCCAGCGGATATTTCGGGGCAGAGGAACTGTTCGAAATTGAAGAAGCAGACGGTAACTACATCACCAGAGGAATTGATGTTATGCGTCCTGTTCCGGATGAGGATGTTCAGAATCTGAGGGAGGGTAGGCCTGCACAAAGCCTCGAACAGGCCATACTTGGATACATTCTGGCAGGAGCAGCGAGGCTCCAGCGGGGACAGGATGGCCCAAGCACGATGCTGATCCATGTGGACCGCAGGATAGAGACCCATTCCAATGTGGCAGATCTTGTCAGGAACATCGTATCAGATTTCAAAAGTGACATACGTTACCATACGGAGCAAAGCTCAGAGCCGGAGGTAATAGCCAGCCTCAGATCGATCTGGAACACGGATTTCAGACCCCAAATAAAAGAGTACTATCCACAGTACGATGTTGAATTCGATGCCTTGGAGCCCCACATAAGACGATTCATAGAGTCCGTGCAGATCAGGATAATAAACAGCGCCACAGGGCAGATACTTGACTTCAAGCGTGAGCCTCATCTGAAGGCGATATGCATAGGAGGGGACAGACTTTCCAGGGGTCTGACACTCGAGGGGCTGGTCACGAGCTATTTCGTCAGGGACACGCCCTATTACGACACACTGATGCAGATGGGCAGGTGGTTCGGTTTCCGAGAGGGATACATCGATCTAACCCGCATATGGACCACACGGACGCTGGCTGATCACTTCGCACTCCTGGCGCTTGTGGAGCACCAGCTCAGGCAGGATCT
The DNA here is from genome assembly GCF_052315375.1 of Caldiplasma sukawensis. Classification (NCBI taxonomy): domain Archaea; kingdom Methanobacteriati; phylum Thermoplasmatota; class Thermoplasmata; order Thermoplasmatales; family Cuniculiplasmataceae; genus Caldiplasma; species Caldiplasma sukawensis. The sequence goes on along the minus strand of NZ_JBLSDG010000007.1, from coordinate 56,455 downwards.
GCGCATCTATGAGGACATGCAGCTCACGCCACAGCAGGTGGGCATTAGAATACTGAAGCATCCATCCATGCAGGTCACAGCACCCATGAAGAGGCGCCATGCGAGGGATATACTGATCAATCAGAGCTATTCCGGTCAGCTCGTCCAGACATTCAAGTTTCCATTTGACCGACCAGACGAACTCGCGCAGCAACAGGACAATAACCAGAAAGTCCTCAAGGATCTCATAGGCTCTCTTGGGTCGCCCACAAAATGGTTTAAATCCAGACCGATCTGGGAAAACGTTGATGCGGACGTCATACTGGATTTCATCGATCGCTTCAGCATCAGTGACTTCCCCGAGAGGGCAGGATTCAGTAAGGATCCGATTCTGTCCTACATCAGGGCCCGTGTGAGAAGTGGCGAGCTCGTCAGATGGACGGTTGCCATAATGGGGCTTGTGTCTCCGGATCCGGATCTCGGAACAACGTCATGGAAGGTGGACGGAAGGGGCATAAACATGATTAGCCGCAGCAGGATAAGGCAGACCAATTCCCTGGGTGTGGTGACATCGCCGGGTGACGAGATTGTGGGCCTTGATGAGGATGAGATGGAGAAGTTTGATGAGGCTGCAGAAAATAGAGAGGGCAGATCTAGAAATGAGACTTCCAGATATGTGAGGTCACCGAAAAGGGGCCTGCTCCTGATCTATCCTATTAGCGGTAGATCCAGACCCGCAGATACCAAAAAAAATAGAGTCCAGCTCTTTGAGGAGAATGACCCGCACAGAAGGGATCTGATTGCCCTTGCCATATCATTCCCCAATTCAGAGGTAGAAGATGGCGTTCCGGTGCAGTATGTCACAAACATTTTGGGATGGAGATCATATGATGAGGGGGAATGAGGATCCAGAATGGGAAAGGCTGGAAGGAGATGAGCCACGGGGTGACTCGTATGTTGCTAGGATGGGTTTCCCACAGATAACTGAGAGGCTGCTGATAGCCATAGATTCCTTCGGTTCGAGGCACTTCCTCATACCCATTGACGAACACGAGAGATTCGCCGGTTACACCAAGAGCAGAGGTATCACTGCCAACGTCAGAGAGCTCAGGACAACCGGAGGAAGCTGGGGCGGCCGGGAGAGAAGGTACGTAGACCTGCAGCTCATGGACGATTCCGGAAAGCAGATCTTCGACGTGATCGGTGGACAGATCGCGGTTTCCCTGAGGGATCCTGCTCGTCGCGGATCGGACTGCGTGCGGGAGGTTCTTTCAAGATGGAGGTATTTCTGGAGCAGCCCACCCTCAGGTCCTTTATCAAAGGATGAGGAGATAGGCCTCTTCGCCGAGATCTGGTTCATATCCCGGTGGATAATGCCCGTCTCATCCAGAAATCTGATCTATGGCTGGAAGGGGCCACGTGGCGGCCGACACGATTTCGAATGGAGGAACATGTCAGTGGAAGTGAAGGGTACGATCATTGCGGATGGAACAAGACACTGGGTCAACGGACTTGATCAGCTCTCACCGGTGTATAACGGGAAGCTGTACCTCTTCAGTCTGAAGATGCGTGAGGAAACTGGAGCCGGACTAACACTGCCTGAACTTGTTGGCTCATGCATGAGCAGTCTTGAGGGAGAGCCTGATCTTTTTGCTTTCATGGAGGATTCTCTCGCCACCTTTGGATACTCGCCGGCGCACGACGATGTTTATGAGGCGCACAGGTTCACCATCGTTGACGAGGTTCTGTACAGGGTCGAAGGGCGTTTCCCGAGGATAACATCCTCATCATTCCAGGGGGGAGGCCCTCCACATGGCGTTGAAAAAGTGAGATATCAGATCAATCTCGATGGATTCGAGGATCTCATCGTTGCGAGGAAACCAGCTGAGGGCCTGTTCAACGATGCCGATCCGCTCTGAGTGGCGATCCGGCGGTCCTAGTGGCATATGTTGTGCAGTGCACGTGCACAGGGCAGTCCAAGCATCTAGGATTCTTTGGCGTACAGATCAGAGAGGCAAGATCGATCATGGAATAGGCAAATGTCACAGGATCTGAGTTGTTCAAGAGCCTGGAATAGACCTCTCTGATTCTCCTGTCCTTCCTCCTACTATCTGTGACTGTCTCGCCGTTGATCCTGCATATGACCCGGAGGGTGTTCGTGTCTATCAGCACCTCACGTGATCCACCAGCAAACAGGCTGACGGCCGATGATATGTAATCACCCACTCCTGGTAGCGAGAGCAGGTCGCTCTTGTTCACCGGAATTTTACCATGAAATCTCTCTACAATATCGATGAATGACTCTTTCAGCAGTTTAGATCTCCATCTCAGTCCGAGGGAATCCATTATATCTGCCACCTCCATCATGTCTGCCCCGACAAGAGATTCAGCGTCCGGGAACCTCTCCAGAAATCTTTCATACACGGGGACGACGTTCTCAGCCCTCGTTCTGTGCAGCATGACTTCCGCTATGAAGATCCTGTACGGATCATCGACTCCCCTCCACGGAAACCTGCGTCCGTTCACCCTCCACCAGTCAATGAGCCTCTGCGAGAAATCCGACAGCCTCTCACCTCAGAGCCACTTTTCAATTGCCGATGCCATAGCCTTGGAGAACACTGGACTGACCGAATCAACCAGCATCTGATAGCGGAGGCCCATTCCCAAGCCGGCAGGGAAGGAGAACTCATGGTTGAAACCCAAAATCCGCGAAACCTCAAGAACGGAGACGGTTCTCGGATCTTTGCTGTCCACCCCGTGATCCGGATGGAGTATGTAGGTTTTCATAACATTGCCGAATGAAGGGGCTGGCATGTCCCAGTCAAGCACCTTCCACCCGAACTTACCGGACAGATACTTATCCCTGTATTTCGCTATGGTTCTCAGATAGGGCCAGACATGGTCCGCGATCTCGTCCCTCTGCTTCTCCCTGAGGTCATATATCACCCCGCTAACGCTGGTGGGAGATTTTCTGTACTCATCAATGCTCTGTAGAATCTCTTCTGCGGAACCGTATGATACGCCGATCGCTACGAGCCTCTTTCTTGAGGTTGCAGCACCGAAGTCTGAGTACCTTAATATCCTGTATGATACCGAATAGCCCGCCTCCATGGCCCTGTCCAGTTGGACACTGAACTCAGGATCCCTCTGCAGCAGGGGCACGTTCTCGAGCACGAACACGGCTGGCCTTATTGTAAGAACGTGGTCGAAGAACCTGCTGAGGAGGGCAAAATCCCGGTGTGCCGACCCTCTCCTAGATCGGTTCACGGCAGACCAAGGCCTGCAAGGAGGACCACCGACGACCACATCAAAGTCTCCGGACACGATCTCCCTGAACAGATCCTTCAAAATGAAATTGTTTTTGTTCAGGGCACTGTAGACAAGTCCGACACGGGGATCGATATCAACACCGGTAACATCAAATCTGGCGGGTGCAAAACCGGACGACAATCCACCCATCCCAGAGAACAGATCCAGAACCTTGAACTTACCCATCTTAGACATTATGCATTCCATTTATAAAAGATTGAAGCCAGACCCGTCGCACATCGATGGATGTCAGACGCCTAGATTGGCGAAATTCCTTATGAGATCTCTAAGCGCATCGCAATGTCCTTTCCCACCCGAGGCTCTCCGAACGTCCAAAGGACGAATTCGTCTTAGTTTATGTTCAGAAGATATTTTCCCCTGACATTGTACATAAGGTTTTTCATGTCTTCGTGATCGCCCTCTTTCAACTCATAGTTTTATAATTCCTTAATATTATGGTAGGGCGGATCCAGATAAAAGAAGGAACCTTCAGAATCGTGCCTTCTTATTGCTTCGCGGAAATCCAATTTTTGATTGTCCACATCTTTAAGTGGTCATAACAGGCATCTATCGCCTTCCCTATATTTGCAAGCGTTGCACTCTTATTCCTCCTGACTGGATAATAGAAAATAGCCCACAAGATCCATACAGACCATCAACATTCATTTATAGCCGCTGTCCAGCATGGGATACCTGGCCTTCCTAGCACAGATGCTTATGAGCTTCTTTCTGTATTTCTCGTTGTCCGATATGCTGTTAATTTCCTCTATTATGAGCTTCCACCAGCCCTCAAGATCCGCCTCGAATTCTAAAAGTACAGATCTAGGATCTTTCGGTACAGGTATGGTATCAAGCCCTCTGGCTGCACAGTAATAGACGTACCGAGCCATTTCCTTACTATCAAAGTATTGCTTCTTTCCGTCAATGGAAACCTACGGGCCTTTTAGGTCCATTCCATGTGACACCTTTGTTCCTTTCCCCAACTTTATGGTCGATACCGAGCTTGGCACGTAATCATACGGAAAGTCCTTGACGTTTATCTTATGTATTACTTCATCAGCGACCTTTGACAGCGATACTGTTCCCTTCTCGTTTGTGGTTTTTTCGCTCTTGGCTCTGTCCAGCCTCTCTCTGACAAGTCGAACAACTCTCGGATAGTAAGATAAGAGGAATCTGTCAGGATCCTTAAAGCCAATAGCCCTAAGTAATGTCCTATCAAGATCCAGACGATCAGGCATAACCCTGCTTAGATCGAACTCACCGGTCATATTCCATATTTCATCGAAGACCGAACCGATCTTCCTTTTTTCCATAATTCCCATTATGCTCTCAAGCTTCGAATAATATGGGCTCATTATCTCTGGATTTGGGACAAGAAGCTTCTTGACCTCATAAACCATGAATCCTGCTGCGCCCCCGCTATAGTTCCTGCCGTACAGATCAGGATAAAGATAGCTGAGGGTGGAATTCAGAAAAGAGTAAATTGCTGTAATATCACTGGAATATTTTTCAAGCATTTTACTGAAGTATAAAGTATGATCCAGTAAATGGCCGGTCTTGGGAAACATGAAATTTGAGGAAAAGTACATCGTAAAGGCCATGTCTGGGTATACTATCGGCGACAGCTTCCACCATTGGTTACGGGCTTTGCAGGTAGGTCTTTCCGGGTACGGTTCACCTAGAGGATTCTTCTCACCATAATCGATGTATTCAAGGGCATGCCTTTTTATCTTGCTTCTGTCCGTCTCTCCTATCAGAACAACATATTTTTTCGTGGGTTCATTGAACACCATCTTTCAAATCTGGGTGAATCCCTTCGGGCTCTTCAGTATGGGCATAAGGTATTCCTTCTCCATGAGATGCACCGCTCCTAATCCGTCCTTTATGACCCTTATCCTCTCCTTTTCTCCCCTGCGCAGTCCGAACAGATCTTTGAGTTCCTCATCTGAATAGTCATATGTGATATCCTCCACGTAGAAGAAATTGTTTGCTCCGGTTGTGAATCCACGTTGGACATCCATAACCTTCTCCAGTGGCACCATGTTCCTGTTGTTAACTATCTCGAAGAATTCATCAGGGGGTCTAAGGTATGGGAAGAACCTGCTCTTCATGACGTCGTCGAGGTCGATATTGCCCTGCCTGACTTCGCGCATGACCGTTATGCCCTCCACGGATATTCCTCTCTCCAGGCTTCCCGCGATCTTCAGGGCGTCTTCTATATCCTTTACGATGTCCGATATCCTCCTGTTTATCCTCACAAACTTTATTCTGTTGTTCTCCCTCGTATCTTCGTCTTCCGTCCTCTCTAGGATGGTTATTACTGTGTTCACCATCGCGTCCTCGAACCACCTCTCAACCGATGAATCTACCACGTACATTATCCTGAAGTATCTGTTAAGGTACTTCTTGAACCCCTGACCGTATTCCATGTTCAGCCAGGTATCTGATGTGGGGAAGCCGACTCTGGATCTTTCCCTGAGGAACGGAAGCAGGTAATACCAGAAATAGATGTGGAAATCCGCGCCATTGTCTGGCATATAAAAATATTTCTCATCCTTTGATTTATTTATTAGTCAAATATCTTTTTAATATAATTTTTGGAATTTAAAATATTTTAGTGAAAAAAATTAACATTTACCTATAAATTCTTTTATTCTAATTATAACCTAAAACATTTCAAATTAATTTTTATCTTTTATTACTGGCATGATTTTATTCTATAATCAAATAAAGTATAACTTATGAACTCTAAGTTTAACAATATAAATATTATATAAGATCAAATTTAATTTACACTTCATTTTAGTATTCTTGATTATTTGCTATTTATATTGAAACACTCTTTCAATAACTTTATAGTAAAACCAATCTGTTTTAATTATCATTTCTAACTTTATTGATCAATCACTAATAGATTATTTTAGATTAAATTAAAATCTTAAATAAAATTATATAAAATATTTTTCTTCATAACATTCTCGGAAAATTCATTTAGTCTCGCAATTAGACTCCTATTTTTTTATTACTGGTAACCAAAATTGTCACAAGAAATAAAAACACTCTTCTAAAGGCGGTGGGTCTTTAGACTTCTAATTCCTTCGCCAAATTTTATAAGTACATTTGTCCGTTCTTAAAAATTTTTAAAACATTTAAATTCCTTTTAGCTTTCCTGAAATATATTTGGATTTTGAAATATCTATTGGAGATGTGTTTTCATTTTTTTTATAAAATACAAGTTGGAATCTATGTTTGATGGGAGAAAATGTTAAAGCAGAAATAGCAATGCCAGGTGCTGCGGTCATGTTAATACAATCCGGAATCCTTTTTCTCTCAATGAATTAATTCTATGTTTAACAAAACCTCTAAAAAACAGTAAACGTCATTTATTTTAATTATTTATTACTGGATTTCTACAAATATTACTAAGTTCTTTATCACATTTGCAGTTTCAAATTATTGATGATTATTTGTAGATTATAGAAATATTTCATTAATATATGAGAAAACTGACATTTCAAGTTCTTCAAATGCCAGAAATTACCCTTAAAAAATTATATACTCTTTCATTAGTCTTTGAAAGATAGTAAGATATTTTAAATATGATTGGCAAAATTAAAAAAATTCATAATTTAATTAAATTTAAGAGCAAAAATGCCCAAAGAATTTGCATTTTTTATTCAAAAGTAAAAACGTCAAAAATGGAAAAATCATCTCTTAGTTATCCTGTTATAAACTATAAAATAAACTCCGCCCATAATTGCAACTATTAGGGATGCCACACCTAATGATGCAAGAATAGAAAAAACTATATCTCTTCCAAAAACAAAAATTTCCAGAAGTGTAAATAGGATAATGTATGAAACCCAGGCCAAAATAAGTGTTTTTTTGAATCTTTCTTTAACTTCCTCTCTCTCCACATAACTAAATATAAAAAGTGATTAAAATTATTTTGTATTTCACATATACATTTACAAGATAATTTTAACAACTCAATTCAGGAAAATCAAATTTTTCATTGAATTTATTCAATGATACAACCATATTATTTTATTTAAAATTTTTAAATCTTAATTTTATCAAGGTTAAAAAATAATTTTAAATCTTTCATATTATTGAAAAATATTATCCATTGATGATCTCTCTCTATACTCTTATATATATCAGTTAAATAACATTTTAATGACTATTGATCCCCTTCTTATACTCACCGGGTTGAACATTGTATTCTCACTTTTTTTTATTTTCCTAACATTAAAACTTGTAGGAAAGGGTTTAAGAATAGTTTCATATCTTTTGATTTTTTTCATTCTTATTTTGATTGAAAGCGTTTTTTTAATCCTCCCTTATTTTCAGATAAATCAATTGGAATCATATAACTATTATGTGGTGGAAATTACTGACTTTGTAGGTCTCATAGCTCTCTACTTTGGACTCATAAGGAGATCGGTAAAGTGAGTGAAAAAGATGACACAAGAAGTTACATTCTCAAATTAATTAAGGAAAATCCTGGCATACACTTCAGGGAAATGGTTAGGGTTTCTGGTCTTTCTGTAGGCCAGTTGGAGTATCACCTGTACAAAATGGAAAAAAATCTCCAGATCTCCGTGAGGAAGGACGGTAAATTCAAAAGATATTTTCCTGCTGAATCGGATGATCAGATATTGAATTCCATATTTTTTTATCTAAAAAATAAAGAGAGTCGTTCCCTTCTTTTTTATATATACAGAAAAAAATCTGTGGAACTAAAAAAGTTGAGGGAAAAATTCGGACAGAAAGGAATTGAAATAGTGAATTCAATGTATTCTGATAACCTTTTGATAATGGAAAATGGGGTTGTTGAAATCGCCAGACGTGAAAAAGTATACAAGGCGATTCAGAGTTCAAAATCCTCATTCACTTCAGAACTTGCTGATAGTTTTATTGATCTTCTCGGCGATGAAGACTAATATCTCTTTTTCCTGTAAAATGCATACGAAACTGTTATCACCATTACCCCTGCAATTAGTCCGTAACCCAAGGAAATGGCATTTGATATAATTAATGCGAAAATATCATTACCTATTAGAAGAACTGTGTGGGAGGAAATGGTAAAATTTGGTAGATTCAGAAGTGGATCATATGTTATGTTGATATAGTTCTGACCCCTAACCGGAATGATATATGAAAATCTATCGTAATTCAAGAAATTTTTCCATTTAATTCCTATATGTTCATTTCTACCATTCACAGTTGAGTTATTGTTTAAGAAATAATTTAGATCCACAAGATGTTGGAATCTGAAGTGATAGGAGAAAATGTTTGTTTTATTCTGAGAATAGTTTGAGAAAATTATCTTGTTAATGTTTTTCCAAAAGAAACCCTGATTAATTACAACAAAGCCATTAATTGTATCGTTCAATTTAAGCCTCAATTCATAAGTTATGTTGTAAGTGTCATTGGGTTGTAAAATTATTTTGTTCCTTGCATTTAAAGTTATATTTTTGTTAATCTCACTTATAATAATCAATGCACTTCCGTTACCAATACTCTGAATATCATTCATGGTGTAGCCTACTCTTCTGTTTCCAAACGTGAACGTATTGTAATATGAGACGTTTTCACCACTTTTTTTCAACTTCCATCCTTTATAAAAGTGAGCAAAAAACATTAATCCTGGGTTGTATACAGAAATATTATCTATTTTATAATAACAGGGAAGAATATTTATTGATGACAAAAGGTTTAGTGAAACATTCATAGATGAGTTTTCTATGTTTATCTGTGGAGATAGTTCAAAATCTAATTTTGGACCAAAATGATTGCCCTCCCCCATCACTCCCATTGAGAGAAGGAGTAACAGGGTGACAGTGGCCACGGCAATCTTCATAGTCAAATTAATGCGTGTTAATTAATACATTTTTTGGTACATTTGATCAGGAAAATTCATCTTCCAGTTCCCTAACAACCTGATTAATTATCTCATCGATGGTAAGACCAGTGTATTCAATTGAGCCGCCTATCTCAGTCCTCAGTATTGCACTGAAGGATCCGTCGTCCTCCTGAAAAATTTCAAAATTACAAATTGTTTCCTGCATCTGATTACCTCGATGGTAAATTAATATTGATATTAATAATTACTCATTTTGTTAAATTCAAATCAGAATTTTATAAAAATTTTTCCTGTATTCCCTTTATTCTTCATTTTGTCAAAGGCAGCGTTCACTTCTTCAAGTTTTATCTCACTGTCCACCACTTCATGTATCATTCCCTTGGAACTTAGATAGAGGGCTTCAGCAACATCTGCCCTGGTTGAGGAAATGCTTCCCGCAATTTCCACCCCTTTAAGAATCATTGTACCTATTGGAACCTGTGGAGCATCTGGATTCAGATTTCCAACAACAATCATTCTCCCCCCAAAGTCCAAAGATTTGAATGCCTCCTGAAATGTGCTCTTTCCCGTTGCCTCAAGAACAACATCAACACCATCTGGAAATATTTCTTTAACCTTTTTGCTGAACTGTTCCCTTGAATCTATAACGTGATCAGCACCAAGTTTGTATAGTTTTTCGAATTTTTCAGGAGAACTGGAAGCTGCAATAACCTCTGCACCAAGAGCTTTTCCAATCTGTATTGCATGAGAACCCACTCCACCTCCGGCACCTGTGATCAGAAGTTTTTCTCCAGGTTTCATTCTCCCCCTCACCTGTATTGCCTGTATTATCATTCCAGTAACACAGGCAGCAACTGTAGAAAGTTCTTCAGAAACATTATTAGGGACTTTTACCAACGTCCTTGCATTCAGTTTTACCATTTCTGAATATGCACCGTTTAAATTCTCTCCAAGTGTTTTTTTAAATCTGCAAAGATTCTCCTTTCCTGATACACAGTGTTTACACACACCGCATGGAATGTAAATTAATGAAGACACCCTGTCCCCCTTTTTGAAATTTTCAACCCCATCTCCAACTTCCTCAATAATACCGGAAACTTCATGACCAGGAATTATTGGAAGTTGAGCTCTGCCAAAAAAACCATCTCTTGTTAAAATGTCCCTGTAACATATACCTGTCATCTTCTGTTTAATTATTACTTCTCCATAACCCGGAACAGGATATTCAACATCTTCTATTTTTATATCTTCATTTATTTTTTCAAGTAATCCCGCTTTGACCATAATTTTGATAAATTAGTCCAGTATATTTTAATTTTGCAATTATCCACTGGATTAAAAAAATTTATACATTTTTTATTATCTATTCAACTATTATCTTCCCATGAATAAAAAAATAATTTCAAATTCAATTCTAACTGGGTTATTTTCTGGAATACTGATAATAATTGTTACAGTCATATTATGGAAAATTGATGGAACATTTGTCTACCTCATCGATGTCATCTACAATGGATCGTCGATAAGTTCATTATTTACAGGCATTCCCGAGCATTTAATTGTTTCAATACTGGGATCAGTGTTATTCTCACTTATTGTATACGGTATAAAATTTTTCAATCCAACAACAAAATTTAAAACTATTCTCGATGCCTCTGCTCTATCTGTTATTTTCTATTTTTTACTTTTCATACCTTTTTATTATTTAAATCTTGTTGAAAAAATGGAAATTTCAAAATCCACATCCATATTAATTCTGATTTCTGGCCTTTTAATATCTGTGGTTTATGGTTTTTCTGTAACACTTTTTACTCTCTATCTAAACAAAAAAATTTAAGATATTTTTCCTACTAATTCATCAACATATGAGGAAAATAGTTTTGGTTCTTTTACAAATCTTAGCAGGGAACTGGTTTCCCTGTAATAATCCTTGAGCATCCTGTCCAGGGTTATTGGATCCATGATCCTATCTTCCAAAATTTTTCTCGAAAGATTTCTGTCAAGAAAACCTGACCCCTCCTTGATTTCTCTCTTTCCTGTTTTTTTTGCAATCATATTCAGGCAATCCACAAATTTAATCTTCTCACCAGAATTAACATAAATGGAACCTATAATTTTTTCACTCTTTTCAACAGTGTATGCAACATCATCTATGTGAGCAGGGCAAAGATAACCTCCTTCAGGAAACTTTTCTATGTTTTTATTAAGAACATCCTTTATAACATTGAGAAACGGTGGGTTCTCTCCACCATAAACTGGGGACAATCTTACTATGAGATGATTTTTTGCAAGTGCAGCATTATCCTCACCAGTTCTCCTTGTTCTGAAATATGTGTTTGTACCGTAGTGAACATTAATTGAAGAAAAGAAAACAAGTCTCTGATTTTTGTCGATACGTTTTACCTCAGTTCCAACAGTTTTTATTCCCTCCACATTCACTATTTTTGCCTCATTTTCATTATCTGAGTAGGAATTGCTTAGATAGAAAATTGCATCATAATTTTTGATAAGGTCCTTCAATTTATCTTTCTCTGATACGTCACCTTCAATCCACTGAAAATCATCATATCCGTTCTGCTTGATTTTAGTCCTTGAGTAATAGACCTTTTCCTCATAATTCAGTTTTTTCATAAGATGTCTTCCAATGTATCCGCTTCCACCAATAAACAGAGCTTTCATTTCATACCTATATTTTTATCCATAATTAAATTTTCACAATAGGGAGATTTATTTTAAAAAAACTTATAAAATAATTCATTAATAAACTATTAAAAATATAAATGAAAAGTTTAATATCTCGATCCTACATAACTAATTATGGAAGAGATAGTTAAGGCCATAATAAGGTCATGGAACTGGCCTGGTCCGTCAGATTTTGACTCTTCTGATATACCAACTCCATATCTGATATCCAAAAGGATAAAAGTTAACTACATCAAGATTAAGAATGAGTGGGATAATCTTTTCAAAATAAAATATGTGTTAAGTCTTCACATAGTTCCAACCTCAAAGCTTTCCGGAGATGGTCTGATAGCAATGGAATCAGATCCCAGGCTTTCAATTCAAGAGATGGAAAACATTATGGAAAATCTCGACTACGTTGACAGAATAAGTGTGATGAAAACTTACTTTTCAAAGGGAAAATTCAGTATTTTAAAACAAAATACCTGGTACACCATATTCAGATTAATTAATCACAAAAAAGAATTTTCAGAGGTAAGGGAAAGAGATATATTATCAATGGTTCCTGAGGGATGGAAGAAAATGTATGAGTTCTTCCAAATCTATAAGATACCTGAGATAAAGGGAAGCAAGAGAAACATTCTGGCATCAGTTCTTTTTGAAGATATTTATAAAAAGAGTTTAAAAGGGATATCCAAGGAGGTTAATAAAAGTCAGAAAACAGTAAAGAGATCACTTGACGATTTTCTTTCACTTGGTTACATTAAGTTAGCCCCAAATTTTAATCAGGAAGATATTTCTGGATGGTTCATTGTATCTGCAATATTTCATTGTGAATCAATAGAAGATATGCATGAAATCATGTTTAAGATAAATGGGTCTCAAAAACTTAAGGAACACTATCTTACTTACAGCCTTGACAATATTTTCTTCGAAGTCATGTTCTATTATGAAAATTTTAAAACATTTGACTTAATAGTAGAGGAAATAAAAGATAATTTCAATGATTTCGCCATATTTGACAGAATTTACACATCATATTCAAAAAACGCAAAGAACAATCTCATGAAAATAATACCAACACAGTAATGATAAGATACAGGGAAGGTCTGGATTTCAGTTACGTCCCTGAAAAATTAAAATTCAGGGAAACACAGATAAACATGGTAGAGAATCTTTTAATTCAGCCAGCGCTTTCAGGTATTGACAACAATATATCATTTTACGGTATTTCTGGTACTGGAAAAACTGTGACTGCAAGATATTTAATGAAGAATTTTCATCAGAACATGTTTTTTCTATATGAAAATGGAGCATCATTTTCCACCATAAAATCACTTCTTATACACTTGCTTGAAAAAAACGGCATGGTTATTTACAAGTCAAGTCAATTTCCAGAGATATTCAACGGCCTAATCAGACTGGAGGAAAAAACAAGAAAACCTCAGACCATAATAATTGACGAGGCAACCAATCTAATGAAATTCGACAGGGATGGGATATACAATCTTCTAAGGTCTCACGAAATGTACGGAGCTCACATTTCAGTAATATGTATAACAATGGAAGATCCTGCCCTCTTTCTCACCCAGCGGGAGAGAAATTCACTTGGGCTATTCTCCATTCTTAATTTTCCAAAATACACCACAGATGAGATATTTGAGATTCTAAAGGACCGGGCATCCCTTTGCCTTTCAGAAAGATCATATGATGACGACACCCTCCATTATATAAGTGAGGTTTCTTCAACCTTTGGGAGTGCACGTGTTGCAATTGAACTACTCCAGAAATCAGCATTCATTGCACGTGGACGCGGTTCAGATTTCATTGAAACAGAGGATGTCAGAACAGCCCAGTCAACTATCAGCCCATACATAACAGAAAGCAAGCTTGCTGGTTTATCCTTTGAGGAACTTGTGATACTTTTGACTGTTGCCAGATCACTTGAAAACTCCTCCTATGTAGAATTTATGAAGGTTGTTTCCAGTTACAGATCATTTGCAGAACTATATGGAATTAAAGAAGTGAGTGAAAGAACAGTTTACCGCATAGTATCGAAACTTGAGAATCTTGGAATATTAGAAAGCAGGGTAATGGGTAAGGGCTACAGAAAAGGTGTTGAAAAGGTACTGGCAATAAACGATGTGCCCACATCTGTACTTGCAGAAAAAATAGAATCAATTCTTTCAAAATATTAGGTAAAATCATAAAGGGTCATTTTTTTATTTTTATATGGACTTGAAAATTCAACTATCTGATCTACAGGTTCAAAGGCCCTTAAAAGAAGATTTCTGTAATAAACAGTATCTATCTTGTGTGCATTTTCTGGAAGGTCTACGATCCTATTTTTCTTGTCAATTACAACTCCACCCTGAACATCTCCAGGCTGAATATCCATGTGAAGTTCCCTGATCCTGTTTCCAAACGTTTTCTGAATATTGTTCACGGCATATTCCTCCGGATGTCTTGATATCCTGAAATTTATTTTGTAATCGTCAACAGGTAGTGAATTAAGTTTTTTCATGTAATATCTTTTCAATTCCTCTATTCTGTTTCTTTTATTCCATATTTCATCAACAGTCCTGCATTCTGAAAGTATTGCAAACGCATCACTCTGAAATTTTTTTACAATTGGGGGAGAATCATGCCTCCTCAGTTCTATACCCCTTACTTTGATCTTTCCATCATATGACAATCCTGCATACCTGTTAAGGGCCCCTGTACCGTTTTTGCTCCTGAAAAAACATATCCAGAAATATTTACCATCAACCACTATATCTATGCCGGTCTCATTTTTTATTGCTTTCAGTAATGAATCAATGTCTCCTGAGCCCTTGAGCCAGAGAGAATCCACTATACCATGTATGGTCTCAAAACCGAATTTCAGGGCCAGTTTCATGGTTTTTCTCAATATTTCCCTTCCTATACCTGTTATTGCTTCATGGGCCTCAATTCTACCAAATTTCGCATTTTTATATCCGGTATAACCGAATGAGGTCAGAAGCATCCATTTAAGTGCTTTATCCCTCATCATGTAAACTTCTGAGATGGCCCTCATTGATTTATAGAGTAGTCTTCTCTCCAGAAGAGTTTCAAGTGCAGCTGAAAGGAACCCCCTTTTTTTTCTGTTAATTTTATACATGGTACCATTTTCAGTTATATGATCAGAGATTTCCAGTGTTTCAGGGGAAATATTATAATTGACAATTATACTTGGGTACATAGAAGAAAAATCTATCTCATAAACGTCTGAATATATTCCAGGTTCAGGTTCAAGCACTGATCCTCCTGCATCCCATAAGCTCAGAAATTGAGCAGTTTTCTCCATTTCATGATCGTCCTTGTGCCATGGTATGAGAATTCCATGCCTTATTGCGTATGCCTCCTCAAGGGCAGATACTGCACTGCCGCTTGTGATTGAGGCAATTTTTTCAGGTGGAAGAAATGAAACCCTGCTTGTTTCAATTAGTCCTGAAATACCGGATTCCCTCAGAACGAATGAATCCATGTCTATTGCAATCCTGTCTTTTATGAATACCTTGCCGTTTCTGCTGTATACCCTTCCGTATGATCTGTAGCTCTCCCCTCTGTTGAGTGTTCTTGCAATATCCATGTGAAAAATTGTCTCGGCAATTTTTACGAGATTTCTGAAAAAATTATTTCTGTTGTTGTAAAAGATGAATATGTTTCTATCTATCTCATCAAGAATCTGCATTATGGAATCGTAATCAATTTTCATATGATCTGAATCGTTTATTCTTATTGTCTGCGGTATCCCATTTATTGACTTCCCGGATATGTAAACTGAAGGATAATGGTAGTCATCATCCAGTAGGGATTCGTTATTAAAGAATGTCAGATCATTTTCGCACATGTATCTTAGCACAGGATCTACATCAGCGTTGTAAATCCTGAACTTTCTGTTTTCACCTATGAATTCAACCGCATTGCTTGTTTTTTTAAGAAAGGATGGGGAACCATGGATTTTTATGCCGATTTTTTCCCCATATATATCATTCATTTTTTCCCATTGAAATTCAAAGGAGCTTTCATCCAGCTGTCTGCCCAGAAATTCAAGATCATATGTGTCACCTGTCACAAAAATCCATGTTCTGTATTTTTTCTTCCTCTTCCTTATATTTTTGCCATCGAAAATCCAGAGAGTTATTTCGTCAGTCCCTCGTGCATTTATTATCTGTTCCACTGATTTCACCATCCTCATCAAATGCCAGACACATTAGCATCATGATAAGTTCAGGCCTCGTGTGAAAGAACTGTATTATCTGAACATTTTTTCTCAGGTATGATATGTATTTCTCAAGCTTCTCTGACATGTGGTTTCCAAGCAGATCCCTGTTATCATTTATTTCGCTGAGCATCTGATCGAATATCTGCCTCATGCTGGGAACAGTTCTTCCCATATGAGACCACTCCCTCCCTTTATGAATCTGGTTGGTATTCTGGAATCGAAGAACTTCTCCATCACACTTGGAGAACCAACAACATTGAGAAAAATAATGTTACCGGAATAAAGTGATTTCATCCTAATGATCCATTGAATGGAATCTACTGTCTCATATTCCCACTCATCCATGACCTCAGACCTCAGCATTATGAAGTAGGCCATATTGTTGCTTTCCATAAGAATCCTGGAGAGCTGATAGCTCGTGAGAATTCTCTGTATTCTAATTCTGGACAGATCAAGGCCATAAAACACACTCTGTGGATCAATTTGAAAGCCCTCCGAGACCAGTATCTTTACATGGTCAAATTTATTTAAGGCATTCTCTATCATATCACGCAGAATTTCGTACTGTACGGCTTTTGTTCTTATTATCCTGAACATTGACATCAAGCTTTCAAGATATTATGCTCTTATAATCAAGACTGTGTGCCTGGCAAAATGAATAAATGATACCTTTGCCTGAATTTACCGGAAAAACTTAAATCAATATTAAATGTATATGTGGGGAAAATTGAAGATATTTTACATAGACCTGAGACAGGACGATCCAAAAAAATCCACAATGCGAAAGATTGAAAAATTTTCACTTGCAAAAAGAATACTTCCAGACAGAGTAAAAAACAAATTGATACTGAAATTCTCCGCAGAGCATTATCTCACTTTTAAGGACAGGGAAATAATTGAAAAACACGGTATATGTGTGATCGACGGGTCATGGAATCTTGGTAAGCTGATGGATGAAAGAAGGTGGAAAAATGAGAGAAAAATACCTCCACTTGTGGCATCAAATCCAGTAAATTATGGGAAAGTTTCAAAATTATCCTCGGTGGAGGCAATTACAGCTTCACTTATGATCACAGGATTTTACAGAGAAGGTATTGAGATAATGGAAAAATTTAGCTGGGGCCACACATTCATTGAAACAAATGAAAATTTAATAAAAGATTATGAAAAATGCAGGGATGATAGTGAGATTACTGAAGTTGCAGAGGAGTATGGCCTTCTGTGAACTTTTTCCAGTAATTATCATTGTGAATGTAAATCCCGCTTGCATATGATGATATTATATTGAATATTCTTTCTCTGAACTCTTCTGGAATCCTTTGAAAAGGAACCGTTTCATCAGGAAGTATGTGAATACCATCAACATGAGAATCCTTGGGTACATTTCCATCAAGAACTGAGAGAAGAAATGAGACTTCATCAGGATCCAATCTTATTTTTGAATTCCCTATTAAGGATCTGATCTCAGAAGGTGGTGAATAGTAAATTTCAGACTCATCAGCCCCAGCATAGTTAAGAAAGAGTCTTACACCCACACATTTAGAGCATTTCCCACACGGAACAACCTTTCCATTCTCATAATGGCATGAATGACAGGACCTCTGCAGAAGATAAAGATGATGATACCTTTTTACCAGTATCTTTTCAATCAGGCACCCGTAAATATTATAAACTGCAGAGTTAAGATCACATTCTATGCCCATTGCTTTCAGGAAATTTGAAAAATCCTGCTGAAAGTCCACAGATTGATCATAAACACCGGCATAATGTTTCAGGCCTTTAAATGTTGAAATTTCAAATGGATCATCCATTTCATTGCCCATCCAAATATGTGAATAACTGTACTTTATTATGGCAGGTATGAGGCTCACCAGATATACTGGAAAAATAAACAGCTGAACAGGATAATCATCTGCCCAGGAAAATGCGACCTTTTCGTTCAGAATCCTCATGGATCTGTTCATTCTGTTATAAAATCTGTCCAGATCTGACCAGACCTTAACAGCCATTCCAGTTTCATTTATCCTGTCGTACGAAGGTTTGGCAATTTTCCAGTGTCCGCCTGACTCATTGAAAAAAAATGCCTCCGTGTTTTCCTTTATTTCTGAAAGAAGTCCAAATGTCATAAGGCTCTCCTTTCCGCCTGAGAGCATGACCACTGATTTTCCCATCCCTTTCATTTCATATGTGTCATCGCTTATTATTTTGAATTCCAGCTTAGTTTTTCCATAGCTGTTTTCCTCTGTTATATCATTATGATCTGGAACAAATTCATCCTTGAAGAAACTCCATCTCTTGCTGCACAGTCTGTTTACAAAAACCTCCCTGTTGTTTATTTTCAAGAATTTTTGTATGTATTCAATCTGATTCTTATTAACAGGAAAATTCATAACTATTTTTTCAGTAAAAATGCCATAATTTATCACTGGAAAAAGTCCCATTAACCCTGCCAGATTCTCATCAAAATAAACAGGCCTGTTATATCTGTATCGTATAATGTACTGATTATCATCCACCTGGATTTGAATTCTTGCTGAATATTCATCAAAATAGAGAGGTTTTATGGTAATAGTATTAAAGCATCTGATTTTTTCAATATAATCATTGTACTGATTCAATTATATCCCCTATTCTTCCAAGATCACCAAGAGGGTTGAATGCAGGTATTCCCGTATCTCTTTCGATTTTTTCCATAGCCTCTTCCACTTCCTCCTCTGTCATATTTTCCTGATTGATTGATATGCCAATGACCTTTCTGTCGGAAAGCAACTCAAGTATTCTTATATATTTTTCAAGTGGTGGAATTTCGATTGGTTCAAAACCATCAAAATATTTTCTTTTTGGGGCGTGCTGTATTATTATTGCATCCGGTTTTCCGGCGGCAATTATTTCAAAGCTTCCAGGATATGCAGGATGCAGTACAGAACCCTGACCTTCAAGGAACATAAATTCAGGCTTTTCACTCTTATAAGCATCAACAATTGTCTTCTCAATTCCACCTGCAATAAAATCGTTTATCATTGCATCAATCACAACAGTGTGTTCAAAACCCTGCATCCAAGCTGTCTGGCCAGTTCCTATCATCAGGGATTTTCTACCCCTTGAAATCATCTGATTATTAAGATAAACTGCGGTTGTTCTTTTTCCTATTGCTGAATCTGTTCCTAGAACTGCGATCTTTTTAGATTTAACATTGAATATTTCACCGGTGAAGAAATCCCTTCTCATCATGAACATCTTTCTAACGTCTATTATTTTCACATTATGTTCTCTGGCAAGTGAAGAGAATTCACCATCATCTGAAAGAAATTCATGCAACCCGCTTACAATATTTATTCCTTTTTCAATTGCTTCAGAAATGTAGATCCTGTATTTTTCAGGCAGAATACCGCCGTCTGTAGCAACTCCAACTATTAATGTATCCACTCCTGTTTTAATGGCCTCATCCACAGTTGAAATTATTTTAATTTCAGGTTTTGCCTTCTTAATTATGCTTTCTATTTTCTGTCCCTTTTTTGTACTGTCAATGACACATTTGATCACATATCTGTTTGAGTATCTGCACAGACCGTTTGCAGTCTTTCCATATGTGTTTCCAAGGACACCTTCTGCAAGAATCACTGCGTTGCTCATTTTGATCTACCTGTAAGTACTACAACTGAGTCTGAGTTAGAAGGCTTTCTGAATCCAATCTTATGTATGGCAGCAAGCGCAGATGCTGAAGCGGGGAGCGGTTTTATACCCTCTCTGCTTTCTATCAATCTTGCAAATTTTATCATCTGCATGTCTTTGATGCCAATAACTGCCCCCCTGGATTCATATATTGCATTGAGGGCTCTCTGACCATCAAGGGATCTAAAGGCAACAAGAGGCTCATTTGTTGTGGTTTCAACTATTCTTGACGGCTCCAGGTCCTGTATCCTTTTGTACCCATGTTTCCACGAATAAAGAATGGCGTTTCCCAGAGAGGTTGTGGAGCCAATCATCTTTGGAAGTGCCTTTATTTTACCTGTTCTGTATAGTTTTTTGAAACCATTGAATATACCTGCAAGTGTGGTTCCATTTCCAACAGGAACTGCTACATAGTTTGGTGACCTGTTGAGTTCGTCCACAATTTCATAGGCTATATTTTCATAACCCATAAAATCTATGTAAGAGTTTTCTGAACCAGGAGAACTGTCGTACCAACCGTTATCTTTGCTCAGATCCCTTACGTATTCAACAAGGTCTTCATATTTCATTGGTTTTATGATCACATCGGCCCCGTTTCCCATTATTTCCAGTGATCTTTCATTGGAATAGAATGATGGTATTGCAACAATAGCCTTTATGCCATAAATTGATGCATAATATGATATTGATGCACCATAATTTCCGCATGTGGCTACAGAAATCGTATCATAACCCTGTTCTATTGCACGTTTAACATGCAGTTCAGCAATCCTATCCTTTTGTGTTCCTGTAACGTTAGCACCCTCAAATTTAAAAAAAACATTTCTCAGCTTCAGTGACTTTTCCACGTTGAGAGCTCTAAAAAAGGGCGTAGCTCCAGGAGGTTTTTCCTCTTCCAAAGTCAATTCCATCTCTTATTTTCACCAAGCGTTAAAGCTTAGATGAGATATGATCAAACAGTATATAAGTTTTAATTAAAATTTAAAAAAAAAATAAAAATTAGGGACTATGTGTTTTCAATAGTTTATAAAATTTTAAAATCTAAAATTAAAAATAATTTATAATAAATAATATATGTAAAATTTTCATAAATAAAATCAGGTGAAAACATTTACAAATATTGTAAAACAAAAGATTTTTTGGTAAACACTTAAATTGAAATATAAAAAATTGAAAAATACACACAATAAGGGAAAAAAAGAACTTTTTAAAATAAATATTTTTTATATATTAATTATCATTTATTTAGATATATAATTTAATACTTTTATCATATAGAGGAATTAAGTGTTGTTATTTTTTCCTTAATTTTGTTGATTCTTTAGAATCAATTTATGATTTTTTATAATATTATTTTTTCTTAATATATTATGTTGAAAAATGATATTTTTATATTTTTATGACTTCTGTTCCAACATTATCTGCCGCAAGTGCTATCTTTTTAAAACCCTCTGAATTTGTTCCCTTTTTATCCACTAATATGCCTTTGCATTTTTCTGTCTTGTTAAATGCCTGAATTATTTTATCGTGAGATATTTCCTGCAACCTGAATTTTGAAATAATATGTCCAATTGAAGCATTCTCATTTTCCATAATATATTTAGTAAATTTTGTTGCATAATGACCCCCTCCTGCACCTATAAAATTTTCCGTATTTTTCTTTATAGTGTTTTTGAAGCCACTTAGGAGGGCTTCAAGAGCTTCAGGGTCATTCCAGTTTTCTGGTCCAGTTCCAATTTCTGCAAATACCAAAGGCACATGGCTTCTTGGTCCATGGTGTGTGGCTTCAAATGTTATTTCATATCTGTTTCCCTTATAATTATTTATTATATTTCTCAAAACTGAGGTTTGAAGAGAAGGATTTGAGGGCGCAAGTTCTCCAGGCACTCCTCCAAGATCTGCAGCAGAAAAATTCCCCACAGGATGAACAGTTATTGAATTTATCTTAGCCTCTGATGAATGCCTGCTTAATAACACAATATTATCAAATTTTCTGTCAATCTTTTTCTCAGGGAAATCAAAGAATATGGGTCTTTGATCCATTTCAAAGAATTCAAAATTCTCATTTCTGTTATTTTTGAAATAATTGAATAAGGTAAAGCTTGCCTCATCATTTTTCGATCCTATGAATAAAATTTTTTCCATCTCAATTCTTCATAATTCCATATTTCTTATTTTTTACCCTAAATTCAATTTAAAGACACTTTTAGTTTAAGTTTTTCGTATTTCGATAAAATAAACATGATTAAGGAAATAATAAGTACAACAGTGCCTATTGCAATCCAAATATAGCCATAATTTAGTGTCTCTGTCTCGATATATCCAGAGATGGGTGTTCCAATTATGGTTCCTGATGAAATTATCATTAAGCTAAGACCAGAGTACATACCAATCTTCTTTTTTGGTGCCATTTCAGAAACAACAGAAACAAAAATTCCATTCCATCCAATACCATTCATTCCCAATAAAAATGATATAAAGGTGAAAAGATAGAAGTTATATGGAACAAGAAAATATAAGTAAAGTGAAATTGAGGAAAAGAAGATAACAGCGGACATGGCATTTATTTTATTTCTGAAAAACCTTATTGAAATCCAGGACCATGCTATTCTTCCCACAAAGGAACCAATGAAAATGAAACTTAACATGATCTCTGCATCCAACTGGCTGAAACCCCTGCTTACAGCATAGAGAATATTGTAGGTCAGGATTGATTGCTGGCACCATGACATAAAAAGACTTAGAACAGAAAATACCAGAAAATTTCTGTTTTTAAAAGTTTCAAATATATTTCTGAAATATTTTTTAAATTCAAATTTTTCCCTTATTGGATTTTCCCTGTTTTTTGGTATTATTAACATAAATATTATTGAAACTGCAATGAAAAATATGAAAGGGTAGGAAAAACCAATTTTTGAAGCTACCACAGGTATTGCAATTGCTCCCATCGCCGCTCCCACAGGAACACCAGATTGCTTTAGACCCATTGGATTTGTGTGGTTTGGAAAATATGTATCCATTACAATCTTATTTGTGGCGGGGGTGATGATGCCATAACCCAATCCTATAACAAAGTAACCAATAACAAATGTTGAGTATACATATGAGAAAAAGGCTATTGCTGAACCAGTAAGCATGAGGGCAAATGCTATCACTGATGCTCTGTATCCTCCTAGATTGTCAACAAAATAGCTCACAAAGATTGACATTATTGAAAGCCCAAGGAAAATGGAGCTTGTAAGAAGACCAAGGAGTGTTGAATTTATAAGAAAATGAACCTTTATATCCCTGGATAAAGGGGAGTATGAACTCTCTATGAAATTTCCAAATGTTATGATTGCAAGAGTTTGAAAAGCAACCCCTGCACTTAGGGATTTTCTGGAATTCAAGGTACGAATATCATAATGTATTATAAAAAGGATAATTCTAATATGGTAGAGATTTCTTTAAACATTTGGTTCCAGATAAAATTAAATACCGAATTTCAATCTGCCCCTTGTGGAATGACGTCTCCACGATAATTGCCGAAAGGATGATGACGTCTGTTTCATAGGGTGCTGATATGTGGTATTCAAAGATCGTGGAGACTCTCGAGCAATTCATATTTGTAATTTTGTTATCCCCGCTTTTCACAGGGTTGTTAAACAATATTAAGGGTAAATTAGAATTCAGGAAAGGTCCACCTATATTTCAGCCCTATTACGATATAATCAAACTTTTCAGAAAGGAGACGCTTATTCCAGATAACTCTTCCATAATATTTCTCTATTCTCCATATATGGCCTTTGCAGTCTATCTTCTTATTTCACTCATAATACCTGTGGTGATTCCTGTTCCAATTTATTTCACGGCTTCAGCAGATTTTCTCGGAGGAGCGATTCTCTTTACACTCGCAGGTTTTATAAAGGCAATTGGTGCCATGGACTCTAAAAATAACTATTCTGCAATGAGTGTTGCAAGGATATCTTCATTTGGATTCCTCTCTGAAGCCACGCTCATAACTGTATTTTTTTCCGTATCACTTCTTTCAGGTACAAACAATCCTTATGTTGAGAATAATATCCTATTCAATTCACCAGAGTCCTACCTTAATTTAACCCACATATTTTCTCTGGTTGCTTTTTTCATGTTATACATATATGAAACAGGAAAGATCCCAGTGGAGTCAGAGGGAACCATGGAGCTTGGAATGATAGATTCAGGAATAAATTATGAATACAGTGGAAAGCTTCTTGCCATAAACAAATGGTCATCATCAATCAAGGCATATCTTCTTGGGGCAGTTCTCATCAATGTTTTTCTCTTCCCTTATTTCAATTTTTACAATTTTCCATTTATTCTGATTGATCCTGCAATAATTTTTATAAAATTTGTAATACTTGTAATAATAATCGCAATTATAGAAACTGCTTTTGCAAAGTTAAGGCTTTTCAGAATAGTGGATTTTCTTGCAACAGCATTCACATTTTCACTTCTTTTCCTTATATTTGCGGAGGTTATTAAATGAATAGTTTTGAAAATGTAATATTCCTTCTGAGCAGTGCAGTGGCAGTTAGTGCCTTTTATATTCAGGGACAGGAATTCATAATACCAATGATAAGGGGACAGACAATACAATCAATAATCATAGGTATAATTTCAATAATTCTGTCATATGTATTCTCAAACCCAGATTTTCTCATACTTGGCATTCTCATCATACTTTTAAGGGGGGTTCTTATTTCAGAAATACTTGTCAGCAAAATACCCAAGAATACAAAATATATCTATGAAGAAAATGTTAACCTCTCATATCTGTTCCTGGTAGATTTAATATTCATAACTTTTTCATCTTTAATTGTATTCTTTGTTGTTTTTGACAGTATAAAAATTCAGAATATCAACGTGGGTCCAGTATACATTTTGATTTTTCCTTTTCTCCTTTTTTTCCAGGGTCTGTTTCTAATAATCTCAAGGAATGTTACATACACACAAATAATAGGGTATATAGAGGAGGAAAACTCCCTTGTTCTTTTCGGAATATTCCTTTTCTCCGTACCCCTTGTGATTGAGCTGAGTGTATTTCTTGACATCATCGTTCTTGTTATAATATCGTCAGTGGTTGTTAAGGAAAAATTCAAACACGAAAAGGTGGAGGAGTTAATAGGATGAACTACTCATATATTCTTCCATATTTTTTGATATTGCTTCCTGCTACCCCCGTTATTTCATACAGGTGGAAAATAAAAGAGCACTCTTTAATTGCTGGTATCCTTAACATTTTTATCACATTTCTAATTTTCCTGAATCTTCCATATAAGAATTTATTTTTCATTGATCATACAACCATAATTTTCCTTTTCATGGTGAATTCCATCTATGTTCTTTCACTTCTTTATTCCTTTTATTATATGAAAGATAATCAGGATACTACTATCTTCTATACACTCATGGGATTTTTTGTTTCAGCCATGATTTTTTCCCTTGAAATCAACAACTATGGACTTGAATGGGTAGGAATTGAAGCCACAACAGTAACATCTGCACTACTAATTATGCAGGAGAAGTCAGAAAATTCAATTGAGGCTACATGGAGATACATAATTATTGTATCTGCAGGAGTTACCTTTGCCTTTTTTTCAGTCATTCTAATAAATTATTCTATGAATTCCCTCATAATCACTCAGGATATTTCAAGAGGCTCCTCCAGTCCCATAGTAATAATTGCAATTGGGATTGCTCTGCTTGGATTCGGGACGAAAGTTGGAGTATTTCCAGTTCACACATGGCTTCCTGATGCACACAGTGAAGCTCCCTCACCAGTCAGTGCAATGTTTTCTGGAGTTCTTTTACCTGTGGCTCTCTATGTCCTTTACAGGTTCTATGAAATACATCCTCTGGTGGAACTTTATTCAACAGTTGCCATCATTTCACTTGCAGCAGCAACAATCTTTCTCGGTTCACAGATATATTACAAGAGAATGTTTGCCTATTCAACCATGGAGAACATGTCCCTTGCCCTACTTGGTATTTCAATTGGTGGTTATGGTATCATTGGTGCCTTTGTTCTTATTCTGGCACACAGCTTCGGAAAATCTGGCGCTTTCTTTTCCTCAGGAAGCATAATGAGATCATACGGAACCAAGAAAATGGATGAGATAGGGGGGTTATACAGAAAGATGCCAATTACATCAATAGCTCTTATTATGTCTTCATTTGCGGTTACTGGCTCTCCACCATTTGGTATATTTGTTGGTGAAATTCTCATAATGTCTCAGCTTAATTTCCTTAAAATGTATGTTCAATTGGCAATTGTAGGTCTCCTGCTTGCATTGAGTTTCATTTCAGTAAACAGGAAGGTCTCTGGGATGGTTTTTGAGCAAAAAGATGCAAAAATTTCTGAAAACGTAAATATGGGCATCATAGGTGTAATATCGGCCTCCATATCACTTTTGATTGGTATCATATATATAATAATGGTGACATAAATGAATTATTTTGAATTTTCGGAAGAAGTGGATGAAATAAGGGGTATAACTGAATCTTTCATTGTGGGAAAGAAAAAAATATCCAGAAATACTTTGAAATGGGAAAATGAGGTAAAAGGTGAAAGGGATATACTGTTTTCATATGGCCCATCCACCGCCGGATTGATGGAATCAATAGGTTTTCGTTTTTTAACTCCTGGGGAAAAGATAAAGGATACGTCGATAGATTACAAATGGAAGGAGCGAACACTGAATATCAAGGGAAAAAATGTATCTGACGCAATAATGTATATTGAGAGGATGAATGGTGTACATGCAATATCCAATTCTATTGCATTTATCATATCATGCTTGGATGCAGCGGACATTGAAATAAAAGAAGAAACAAAAGAATCATTCATCATGATGATCGAGATTGAGAGGATAAGAAGTAACCTCATTGTTATAAAGAGGTTATGTGAATCCGCATCCCTTTCTGTACCCATGTATGAATTATCCTCTCTTATAGAAAAAATATCCCGGATAATAGGAAAACATTTTGGCCACCGCTATTTTTTCTCCTATATATTTTCAGGAAAGATGGTAGAAACAGAAGTGCTTGTGAATGAAATTGAGGAAGTTGTTGATGAATTTGTTGAAATATATTCAATTCTACTGGAATCAAAAATATTCATCAACAGGCTTGTCAGAAATGGCATAATCAAAAAAGGAATACTCATAGGGCCAGCTGCCAGAGGGGCAGGAATACCTGCTGATGCAAGGTTTGATTCAATGTCACTTAAATATGAACACATCAGAATTGTTAAGGAAAACTTTGGGGATGCCTTTGCAAGATTTCTTGTAAGATCAAGGGAAGTGATGGAATCAATGGAAATCATAAGAAATCTGCATATTAGATCAATTCAGTTGAATAGAATGGAATTAAATCCAAAAAATATTAAAGGACAGGGAGCTGCAAGGATAGAGGGGCCAGCAGGAGATATATTCTTTTTCACTGAATTGGAAAATGGTAAATTGAAAAACGTAGAATATTCCTCAGCATCATATATCAATACACTGTCATTCAAATCATCCATGTCAGGGAATATTTTCACAGATTTTCACTTCAATTGGGAGAGTTTTGGAATATGGGTATCTGAAATGGCGGTGAATTTCCAATGACGGGCTTCTGGCCTTCGAGGGTTTTAAAAAAAGGTAGGGTAGTGGAAACAAGGGATGAAATGAAGAGAGAATCCAGAGTTATGTGGCCCTCACTTCTGGAGCGTACTTCCAATGGTAATGTTGAATGCCCCACAAATGCAATAATTGATGAAAAATGGTTTGGTGAAAGGTGTATTTTTTGTAGAAGATGTGATGGATTGTTTTCTCCAACAGAAAAAGGTGCTGGTTATGAAATTACGTCAATAAATCCATTTTTTAAAAAATCCCTGTACATTTTCCCTCTTGACACAGGTTCATGTGGTTCATGTAATGAGGAACTTCATCTCATCTTTTCTCCTCAATACGATGCAAACAGATTTGGAATATTTATGGCCGCAACTCCTAGGCATGCTGATGTAATATTTGTGATGGGTGTGATCAACGAAAGAATGCGGGAAGTGCTGGAAAGGGTGATTGAGGCTACTCCTGAACCAAAAACTCTGGTTCTTTCAGGAACTTGTGCCATATCTGGAGGAATAATGGGGGAAGGTTTTTCAGGTAAATTTGAAAATATTGTGAAAATATTTGGATGCCCGCCCACGCCGGCAAATATAATTGAAGCTTTAATTGAATTAAAGGGAGGGGAGAAATGAGTCAAATTGTCATTTTTCTATCAATTTTCCTTTTAATTTCAATTATATCATTATGGAAAAAGAATGTTGGCTACATACTGATCTTTATTTTTTCAATATTTTTTCCCATATTCACATACAGCAATTCGATCTACTGGTATTTCATATTGATTTCATCAACTGTATGGGCAATAACATCATTATACTCAATTAGATATGGAAAAAATTTTGGAAGATTTGTTCCGGCAATGTTGGGTCTCCTGCTTTCCGGGATGACCATGATCCTTCTTTCTTCCACTTATGCTGAACTAATAATAGGTTGGGAACTGATGTCGCTTCCCGCTTATGGCATAATAGGTGTTGAAAGGAAAAAAAATCACCCTGCATTTGTATTCATATTTTTCAGCGAGATCAGCCTTATATTAATAATTCTTGGATCCATATCTTCTGTTACCTATGTTTCAAATTTTTTTACCCAGCCAATTTTACCACAAACAGAGTCCATTGGTTTTCTTCTCATAATAATAGGTTCCACAGTGAAAATGGGAATCTCACCATTCATGCTTGGGGAATGGTTTCCAATTTCAAGGGGGGACATACCTTCCAACTTTGCAGCAATAATGAGTAGCACAATGACCCTGATGGGGGTTTTTACAATATTTCGATTTATCATAATTTCCCAGGGGAATCCATATTACCCGTACGCCGGTTTCCTCCTGATATTCATGGGCACATTAACTGTGATTTTTGCCTCAATGTATTCATATATATCTGAAAACTTCAAAGCTCTGGCAAGTTTCAGCACAATTGAAAACCAATCAATTCTGGCAATATTTCTTGGTCTCATGGGAATAAGCCTGAATAATTATATTTTTTATTTTGCGGAGTATGGTGTTATAATATTTTCATTTGCACATTCAATAGCAAAAATGGGAGTTTTTCTTTCAATTGGGTCTACAGGCGGTCAGGAATTTTCCCATAATGGAAATGGTGGGTCAGGAGTCAAAACAGCTGGGACAATTCTTTCAGCCGTATCATTGAGCGGCCTTTTTCCAACTTTGGGAGGTATTGGTACATGGATGTTCCTTGAGTCAATGTTCATGAATGCATATCTTTCTTTGCAGAACAGCACTGGGATTGCTACATTTTCAGGCATTGTTTGTATTATCAGTGGCTCAATCGTGGCAATGTCAGAGGGGATGATATCTGGTGCAATGATTAAGTTAATTTCTTTTCTTGGAATATTTTCAAAAAATACTAGGGAAAAACCAAATTTTGAGCATTACATCATAATGGCAACTGGAATATTATTGATTTTACTTTTCATTTCAGTACAATTCATATTACCGCCGGTGTTCATTGGGGGATTACCATCAACACTGGTTTTAACAGGATTTTCCATAGAATCTAAGTTTTCATCTGCCGATTTTGGTCTCATATCACCTGTCTACATTTTAACCATAATCTCATTTTTTTTCATAATGGCAATCCTTTTTATGAAAAGACCTTTGAAGACAAGAAGGGTATCACAGTGGAATACAGGAACAGTTCTCACTGACAGATATACCTCATATAATTATTCAACAAACATAAGGTTGATGCTTAAAAAAATTCTAAGAACAAATGAACAGACGGATGGTAACTATGTAACAATCATGGATTATTTAGTCAAGTTTTCTGAATATACTGGAATACTTTACACAAGAATTTCAAGAAAAATAAACAGAACAATAATGAACAGTTCAATAAGCTGGTATATCATTTATATGATTATTGCATTCCTAACAGTTCTCATAATCACAATTTTATTGTACGTAAAATAAAATGTATTCATAAAAGCACATACAATTATATTTTTTAAAACAGATTTACAATGAAGAATTTTAATAAAAAGTTAATAACTTTCTATCAATTATAATATATGTTAAAGGCAACAGGATACGCAGTAAAGGAGAAAGGACAAAAATTTGAGAGAATTGAGTTTGAAAGAAGAGATCTGGATGAGAAGGACGTTTTAATAAGAATTGAATACTGTGGCATATGCCATTCCGACATTCATACTGCAAGGGATGAGTGGGGAGGAACAAGATATCCTGTAATTCCAGGACATGAGATAGTGGGAATAGTTGAAAAAGTAGGGTCGTCTGTGAAGAAATTTAAACCTGGAGACAGGGTCGGTGTAGGTTGCATGGTTGACTCTTGCGGTGAATGTGATTCCTGTAAAAAAGGTTATGAGCAATACTGCAGACAGGGTGCAACATTTACTTACAATTCAAGGGATAAGAAAACAAAAGGTATCACATATGGTGGATACTCAGATAAAATAGTTGTCACAGAAGATTTTGTATTGAAAATGCCAGAAAATCTGGATTTTGCAGCCAGCGCACCTCTGCTGTGTGCAGGAATAACAACCTATTCACCGCTTAAATTCTGGAAAGCAGGACCTGGAATGACTGTAGGCGTAGCAGGTTTGGGTGGACTTGGTCACATGGCCGTAAAAATAGGAAAGGCCATGGGCTCCAGGGTCGTGGTATTTACAACATCAGAAAAAAAAGTTGAGGATGCAAAAAAACTTGGAGCAGACGATGCTGTTCTTGTGAAGGACAAGGATGCAATGAAAAAATACGGCAGTACCATTGACATAATGATTGATACAATACCAGCTGTCCATGATCTTTCTTCTTACCTTCAACTATTGGCGCTTGAGGGCGTTCTTGTGTTCGTGGGACTTCCAGAGAAGGGTCAGACATATACTCTGAGTGCAAACAATCTGGTTCATTTAAGAAGATCTGTTGCAGGATCAAATATTGGCGGAATACCTGAAACTCAGGAGATGCTTGATTTTTGTGGGAAACACAACATTGTATCAGACATTGAATTGATTACACCTGACAGGATTGACGAGGCATACGAGAGAACTGTAAAATCAGATGTAAAATACAGATTTGTCATAAAACTTGGAAACAATTAATTTTTTCTTTTTTTGAGTTCATTCTGGGTAAAATTATAAATATCTTTTAAATACCATACTATTGGTTCAATACAGTTCAGAACTCCCGCAGAGCTATAGTAAAAGATTTCGTTTATGGTATACCTCCTACATATTCTCAAATATGGGATCTGGCGTACTAAATCCAATGATACCAATTTTCATATCTTTTTATTTCTCTCAGTCTGTAATTTATGTTGGTATTGCATCCTCACTATCTTCATTATCATCTGTAATTGCACTGATTTTGTGGGGAAATATTTCTGACAACGTGAGAAAGAGAAAGATTTTTGTGTTGATAGGTTTTTTTGGCTCTTTTATATCACTCTTTTCAATACTATTTATTTCTACAGTAACTCAGTACATATCAGTGTTGATTATTTACCAGTTTTTTGCAATGGCATCTGTCCCAGTTTCAACCCTTCTTATAATTGAAAATGAAATAGAAAGCGAATGGTCTAACACAATTTCGGCATTCAGTTCCATATCCACAATAGGCACAGTTCTTGGCCTAATGGGAGGTTTTCTCTTTGTATATCTCTTCCCAAGTTCAACCTTCATACTCAAGATCATATACGTGACCTCATCAATAATATACCTTCTGTCATTTTGCCTTGCCATATTCACACTGAGGGAAAGTGACAGAAAGATCAGGAGGAGTTCACTTTCAAATCTTTTCTCTATAAGAGCATTCGAAAGGGGAAGATACGCCCCTTCATACGTTATTCACGTGATCAAGCTTTTTGGTTCAAAAAAAGAGGCCAAAATGTCAGGAAGGCTGCTTCGTTATCTCTTTATATCAGGTTTTCTGATGTTTGCATTTCAGGTTTTTTTCACACCATACCCTGTATTTTTGATAGACAAATATAATTCTCAAGAATGGGAAGTATATGTAATGTATATTCTCAACAGCGGGCTATCAGCCATTTCATTTCTATATGCTGGAAAATATATAAAGAAAGCCTCACTTGAAAAATCACTATACATTCCTCTTTTTATAAGAATAGTTGTTTTTGGAGGAACATCAATCATACCAATGATGGATCTGTACTCGTCGGTATTTCACGTACTTGTCATACTGATATATGGTGCAATGGGATTTGTATGGAGTTTTATAAGTATCGGGCAGATATCATTGATAAACAGATCATCAACACCTCAGAACAGGGGGAAGGCAATTGGTTATTACAATTCCATTATTGGTGTTGGCCAGATACTTGGGGCTTTTCTTTCCGGTTTTATTGTTGATTATTACGGATTCTCTTACACATTTATACTTGCATCAGCATTAGTACTTGTGGGGCTTTCACTGATAGCCATTTTTAATAAAAGAGATAAAAAAATTATGAATGCAATGCCTCAGATATAATCATAAAGACTTTCTCCATACATGATTCTCTGAATTTCACCAATTTTGTTCATAAGTTCCCTTTCATTTCTTCCAACAACGTTTACGTGACCCATCTTTCTCTTCCTTCTCACTTCCTCTTTCCTGTAATCATAAATGTCTGTATCCCCAAGTTTGAGGATGCTTTTGCTTTCTTTTAGGGTGAGTTTTTTTCCAAGAATATTCACTATACCTGAGGGCAGGTATGTTTCAGGATGGGCTATGGGAAGGCCTGTAATAGCTCTAATGTGGTTCTGAAACTGTGAAACGTTGCTTCCCATCAAAGTATGATGTCCTGTATTGTGGACTCTTGGCGCATATTCATTTATGAGTAATCTGTCATCTACCACAAAAAATTCTATCCCAATAACACCATAATAATCCAGTTTTTCCATAAGTCTGCTGGCAATGTCCCTCATTTCCTCTTTTATTTTTTCATCCTTTAATGTGGTATTGTTCCTTATCAGTATGCCATTTTTATTTAGATTTTCTGAAGGTTCATAATAAAATTTCTCACCATCTACTGATCTACCTGCAATTATTGATGCCTCATAGTCATAATCGACAAATTTTTCAACAACAAATTCACCCTCTTCATCTATTGGGTAATCATCCATCCTGTTATGATAAAACTGCCCTTTTCCGTCATAGCCACCCTCCGATCTCTTTATGACAAATTTCTCAAATTTCTTACTGCTTTCAAGGGCTTTTTCGGCATTTTTCTCAACTACAAATTCTCCAACTGGAAAACCATTGTCTCTGAGAAATATTTTTTCCCTGTGCCTCTTCATCTTTAGGTCAACTGATTTAATGGACGGAAAAAGTTTTCCCTGCTTGTTTGCGTATTCCAGTATCCTTCTGTCAACATGTTCAAATTCATATGTGACGGTATCACTTTGATCAACGAATTTTTCCCAATCTTCTCCTTTATATTTCCTGCTGGCTATCTCCATGGCAGGATCCTTTTCACCACCATAAACATTGAATGAAAGTGGAAGGTTCCTGCTCTCCAGTATCATCATAAGCCCTAACTGACCTGCTCCAACTATTCCAACCGATTCACTGTAACTTGATGTTTTCAACTTTTTCCCTCTCCTTTTCCATGTAGTTCCTCATGGCATACATCAGTTCCGGATATTTTATTGAAAGTATTCTCACGGCCAGGAGTCCTGCATTTTTTGAATTATTTATTGCAACTGTTGCAACAGGTATCCCTCCCGGCATCTGTACTATTGAAAGAAGTGAGTCTAGACCGTTAAGTGCTTTTGTCTGAACAGGGACGCCTATAACTGGTAAATTTGTGATTGATGCAACCATTCCTGGAAGGTGAGCTGCTCCCCCGGCCCCTGCAATTATGACCTCTATCCCAGCTGAACTTGCCTTCTCAGCATAATCAAACATCATTTTTGGAGTCCTGTGAGCGGACACAACCTTTGTCTCTACATATATTCCGAACTCTTTTAAAATTGAAACAGCATCTTTCATAACTTCATAGTCTGAAATGCTGCCCATTATAACAGATACTTTCGGCATATCTGTTAATAATTTTATTCATTATAACTGTATTGCCGCCTTTTTCAATCTGTTCATGATTGAAATGTAATATCCCTTCTCTTCAAAAGATTCTATGTACCCTGATCTGTATGGTGAGTTGTCCAGTTTTCTGAAGGATTCATAAAGATGTGATGATATTTCGTATGGATTTTCCCTGTTTCCAATCAAAATTATGTTTTCCCCTACACCATTTTTTTTCAATTTTTGATATAATTCATTTGTAACTATGAACAGCGATTTACCATTATCATCAAAATATAGTTCTTCTATTTTTTCAGATTTACAGTAATATAATGATTTCTCAGGTGAATAGTGCCTGTATTTCATTCCTGGAGACATAACCTTTGCCCCTTCCTTAGCATACTCAACATGTTCAAATATATTCTTTAGATCATCTTCCGTTATTGCACCGGGTCTTAAAATTGTGCATTTGTCATCTTCCGGTAGTATCACTGTGGATTCAATTCCATATTTGCAATTACCACCATCAACTATCAGATCAACCTTATTGCCCAGTTCATCCAATATGTGAGAAATTCTGGTAGCGCTTGGTCTACCTGAAATATTTGCACTTGGTGCTGCCACAGGAATATTGGTATACTCGAGCATCCTGGTTGTAAATGAATGGTCGGGTATTCTTATACCTATGGTGCTGAGACCTGCGCTTGCAACATTGCTTATGGTTTCTTTTTTATTCATTATTACAGTCAGGGGACCAGGCCAGAATTTTTTAAGTTCTTCAATATGGGCAACTTCCTCTACAAAGGCATATTTTTCTATTTGTGTAAAATTTCCAAGATGAATTATTAGTGGATTGTCTTGAGGTCTCCCCTTTGCCTCAAAGATTCTTTTACAGGCAGTATGGTTCCGTGCATCGGCTCCCAATCCATAAACAGTCTCTGTTGGAAATATAACAAGGCCTTCATTAATCAATGTATTTTTACACATTTCCACACATTGTTGAAAATTGTTTTTATTGGGCTCCAGTATATTTACCATTCACATTCAGGAATACAATTTTATACTTAATCACTTTTCAAGAATATGGAAAAAATCAAAGAATATAAAATATATTATAAAATAGATACTGATAAATTGCAATTCCAGGGTACAGAAAAGATATACTGTACAGTAAAGGGTGATTTTGAACTTAACTGTGCGGATATGGAAATCGAGGATGTCGCAATAAACAACAGGCAGATCATGTATGAGGTTGATGAAAAAAATCAGTCTCTAAAGATAGTTTCTGATATCAAGGGGGAAGTGGAGATCGATATTAAATTCAAAGGGAAGATTTCAGATGGGTTAAACGGAATTTATTACTCCAAAGAAAAGGATTTTGTTTTTATAACAACTCAATTT
This sequence comes from Caldiplasma sukawensis, assembly GCF_052315375.1. NCBI lineage: Archaea > Methanobacteriati > Thermoplasmatota > Thermoplasmata > Thermoplasmatales > Cuniculiplasmataceae > Caldiplasma > Caldiplasma sukawensis. Next base: position 21,164 of record NZ_JBLSDG010000007.1, on the reverse strand, counting down.
GAAGCAACAGGGGCAAGATACGCATTCCCATGTATGGATGATCCATCCTTCAAGGCAGAATTTTCCATAACCTTGGATATTCCTGAAGACTATGATGGTATTTCAAACATGCCAACAAAGAAACAGGAGGTCAGGGATAAGAGAAAAATTATAGAGTTTGAAAAGACTCCAAGAATGTCCACATATCTTCTTTACATAGGTGTTTCTAAATTTGACAGGCTTGAGAAAAAATACGGTTCAAAATCGGTCGGTCTTGTGGCAGCAAAAAATAAATTTAAACTGAACGAGAAGCCAGTTGATATGGCAATTGATACTATCAACTTCTTCGAGAATTATTTTGGTATAGAGTATAAACTTCCAAAGGAGGATCTCATTGCAGTTCCCGAATTTGCCTTTGGAGCAATGGAAAACTGGGGTGCAATAACATTCAGGGAAATAGAACTTATAGTAACGGATACAACAAGCTCAATGATATTGAAGAGAATAGATGAGGTCATATCCCATGAACTTGCACATCAGTGGTTTGGGGATCTTGTGACAATGAAATGGTGGGATGACCTGTGGCTTAATGAATCTTTCGCAACATTCATGAGCTATAAGGCAGTTGATCATAAGCATCCTGAATGGGATATCTTTGCAGAGATGGTTGGTTCTGAAACTTCAGGAGCAATGACAGGAGACAGTTTGAGAAATACCCATCCAATACATGTTGAAGTAAAATCTCCAGAAGAAATATCCCAGATTTTTGATGAAATATCATACGGAAAGGGCGGTAGCATTCTGAGGATGATGGAATATTTTGTGGGAAAGGAGAATTTTAGAAAAGGAGTATCTGAATATTTAAGGGAGCATGAATTTGGAAACGCTGTTGCAAGCGATCTCTGGAATTCAATAGGAAAAGTTTCAAAAATGCCGGTGGACAAAATCATGTCTGCATGGATAAACAAAAAAGGTTATCCAGTTCTTTACTGCGAAATTATTGGTGATAAGATTAGTATAAGACAGTCAAGATTTCTACTTGATGGTACAAAAGACAGTGAGATCTGGCCAATTCCAATAACAGTTGTGAGAAATGGTAGCACTGAGAGTGTACTAATGGAGAATCAGGAGATCAGTATTCCATTGAAGGATTTCAAGTACCTTAACAACGAAAGATCAGGATTTTACAGGGTAAGATACAGTAATGAATTGCTTGAAGAGGTTTTGAAACATAAGAATGAAATGGATAAGTTTGCAAGATTTGGACTCATCTCGGACTACTATGCCTTTTTCCAGGCTGGTGAGATTAAGCTGAATGAATTAATGTCCTTGCTTTCAGTATTTACTGAGGATCAAGAATATATTGTGGTGGATGTGATGATATCCGTAATCATGAACATTTATAGAATACTGGAGCCAACAAACAATTTCCTTGAGTTTGCAACAAATTATATGAGAAATCAACTCAATAAAATGGGGGAAATTTCAGCAGAGGAGGGGATAAACAGGAAGGTTCTCAGAGGCAGGCTTAAAACATCACTTTCAATAATTGATACTGAATTTTCAAAGGAAAATTCACAACACATCAATGAGTATTTCAAATTAGATGCGGATTCAAGGCCTTCAGTTTTAATATCATATTCAATAAGCAGCAATGATGAGAATAAATTGCTTGAAATACTTGAGAAGTCAGATTCAGACGAGGACAGAGTAAATGTTGTTTCTGCACTTTCTTATCTTAAGGGTGACCAGAAGTTGAACAGAATACTTGAAATGATCCTTGAGGGCAGAATAAAAAAACAGGATAGTATAAGATTTATAATAAGTTGCTCGCTTAACAGGGAAAACAGGAAATTCATAATCACAAACATGGAGATGATATACAAGACAGTGGATCAGTTCTTTAAGGGCACAGGGTATAGTTCAAGGATGTTGGAGGTAGTAATTCCATATTGTGGTCTGGAAAATGAAAGCGCGGTCAGGGAATTCAGCTCAAAGTTTTACAACCCAGAAAACTCTAAGGGTATAGAAAAGGGTCTGGAGTATCTTACAATCTTTAAGAGAATGTCAGGAAAGTAATGGTGCATCATAATATGCTAAGGGTCACAGTGGTAGATGCTGAACTCGAACTGATTCCGGAAAAAATGTGGGAAGACCACAGAGTTAGAAAATATTCAAAGGAGAGGGGAAAACACCCCTCAAAGATTCTTTTGGATTCAAATTACCTTCATTCTGCAGTGGAAACTTATTTTCCAGGAATGGGTAATAGAATGGGAAGACCTGACATATTTCACATTTTAATCAACGTTGTTCAGGACAGTATTGAGAACAGACTTGGTGAGATAGAATTTTACATTCATACAAAACAGGACATTATAATAGAAGTGAACAGGGAGATGAGACCTCCAAAATCTTATAACAGGTTCACAGGACTTTTTGAAAAATTATTTGAAAAAGGGTATATCGACGCTCCTGACGGTGAAATTTTGATGAAGACAAAAAAAGGTGGATGGCGAGATGCAGTAAATCCAAATTATAAAACTATAATAATGCATCCAGATGGTGAAAAAACTAGGGTTTCTCAAATATTCAGTGATGAAAATGAACATTATAATTTAATTATAGGAGGTTTCTCAGAGGGAGACTACCAGTCAGATATAAAAGGAAAGATGTATTCAATTTTCCATAAGGAATTAACAATTTGGACAGTAGCTGCTCACTCAATAGCCGGTTATGGATTTTTTAAAAAAAATTTGTAATTATTTTTCCTTTCCATGTATAAAATTCATCTTTGATGATATGTTTTTCCCGGTTCCTATATCATGTCTCATGAAATAGTCCCCCTCAATTCTCCAAAGATTTCTTTCTATAATTTCTGAGGCCTCAAAAATGGAGTCTGCCTCCGCATATAGTGCAAGAGACCTTGAAGAGGTGGTCTCGAATTCCTCTATTTCACCATTAACTGATGCATAGTATATGCGGAAGTTGCTTTTCAGATCGTTTGAATTTACCTTCAGTTTAGTCTTTTGAGGCGAAGTACCGTAACCAGGGGGGACCAAGTATTTTACCACAGAGGCCTTTTTTCTAAACTTTCCCATATTTTCTGACAAGCTACCTTCAGAAATGGCGAAGAGAATATCTACAACATTTCCCTCAAGTAGTGATATCATGTTTATGCCCTCAGGGTCTGCTATCCTGCCATTGACCTCAATTATCTTTACATCATTTCCTGTGAACATGAATTGTGGATATATTACACCCCTGAATATTGAACCGTCTGAGTAAATTGAACTGACTATCTTTTTTGTTATGTCCTTTGCCTTTTCTATGGTTTCCTTATCCAAAAATGGAAGATTTCCGTCCCAATCTGTTATAGAACCCATTCCACCTGTATTTGGCCCAATATCGTTTTCCAAAAGTCTTTTATTATCCTGAGCCACAGGGCCAAATATAAAGTTCTGTCCATCTGTAAAAGCCTGAATTGAAAATTCAATACCCTGAATTTTTTCCTCAACCAGTACAAGTTTATCCTTCTCTATTAAGGTTGATCCGTATTCAATTGCATCTTCAATTGAATTTATCTGATCACCCATCACCTTTACTCCCTTTCCACCCGTCAATCCTGATGGCTTTATTGCAAACATCATTTTTGAATTCTCATTTAAAAATTTCTGCAATTCATAAACATCATTAAAAGTTTGGAATTTAATATTTCCAGGAATTCCGAATCTTTTTATCAGCTGTCTCATATATATTTTTGACGATTCAATTTGAAACGCCTTTGAGTTTGGGGATGCCACTCTGTATTTTCTCACCTCAAGTCTGTCAACAAGAGGGGTTGCAAGGTATCCATCTGGACTAACATATACAAGATCAGGATCAACCTCCTCAATGAAATTAAGGATCTTTTCATAGTTATCCGCTTCTGCATATGCAACCTTCTCTGAAATTTTATTCAGGGAAGGGTTCTGATTACTCATTACAGTGAAGAGTGAGGCACCAGACTCCTTTATTCTTCTCCCCAATGCATCTTCCCTGGCGCCACTTCCTATAAGTACTATTTTATTGCTCATCTTCACCACCTTTTTCCATTTTAGGTTGTTTCGGTGGTTGAATATTGAAATAACTGTAGAACTTTCTTGTGAGTATTATCTTCTCAGTATTCCTGTACTTTTCCAATTTGATAAAACCCATCTCTCTTACCTTCATAAGTGCAAGTTCAAAATTTTTTCCAACTGCATCCTTTACTCTTCCAACAGTATCTATTCCTGAATTTATCACTGAGAGCAGTTTAAGTCCATCATGATCAATTTCGGGCCTTGCAACTTGCATTGCAATATTCTTGTATTCGTCCTTAAGTTCCATTCTATATTTTTTTCCCACCTTTTTTATCTCAATGCTTGTATCTCTCTTTGCATATTCCTTTGTGAGTTTTTTTATTGCCTTCCCCACATCCTCTGAATCTTCTCCACAAATAGAAGCTATCTCATTTACTTGCATCAGATAGCCTGAAGCAAAGAGTATTGCCTCGACCTTTTTCTCAACTTCATCCATCAAACCTTTAATGGATACTAAACTTAATTTTTTTCTAATGATCCACTAATATATAAGCAAAAAGAATATTAAATTATTGGATTTAATTTCCCAGCGATGACTGAAATAAATTCAGGATCAGATGAAACTCTTTTCAATGAGATAAATGCTGATGGAAGAAAGCTTTTGCCATCCTCTCAGTTCTATCTTTGGTTTGGATCGAACCTCACGGTGGCGGATCTTTTCCTGGGAGTTTACGTACAGAGCCTTGGTCTTGGGTTTAATTACACTTTAATTGCATTTTTGATAGCGAATGTTTTAGGTGGCGTGCTCGTTGGATTCATGAGTTATCTGGGACCTAAGTATGGCAGAGGTCAGATGTATTTAACAAGAAATGCAATGGGTAAGAAGGGAGGAATTGCCTTTTCTTTGCTACAACTTCTCAATACTGGTGGATGGTTAACAGTTAATCTGATCATTTCGGCAACTTCACTTGCATATATAATTTCATTAACACACGGAATTTCAGAGGCGGTTGAAATAACATCGATTATGCTAACTATGCTTTTTTTGATCCTTATAGTTGCATATGGTCATAATTCAATAAAGAAGTTTGAAAAGATCATGTCTGTGCTTCTTGGAATCCTATTTCTTTATCTTCTTGTCTCATCATTTTATGTCAAAGGTCAGCCTTACAGTTCAATGGGAGGTACATTCTCCACTCCGGTATTTGCAGCCGCAATTATGTTATCATTCTCATACATAATGTCCTGGGGTCCATATGCAGCAGATTACTCAAGGTACATACCTGACGGTAGAAAGAACCAGATGGGTTCTTTTATCTGGACATTCGCAGGATCATCTGTGGCATCTTTTATAGTTGAGGTGATCGGATTTCTTATAGGTTACAGACTCAATCTGGGGGGAAATTTTGAAAATTCCGCTTTCCTTAGTCTTTTGGGACCGCTTTGGTTTGTTGGTTCCATGGCTCTCTTCCTGGGTGGAGCCGCTGCAAACTCACTTAACCTATATTCAAATCTTATGTCAATAAGGTCAATGGGAATTAGGTTTTCAAAATATGGAATTATGTCTGCAGTGAGTGTCATAGTTCTCATTCTATCTTATATTTTCTTCTACAATTTTGACACATATTTTGAAGGTTTTCTTTACGTTCTGGATTACTGGATAACACCCTGGCTTGGAGTTATGATCTGTGAGTTTTTCATACTCAAAAATAAGGATTATTCAGGGATCAATGTTAACTGGCCACCACTCATTGCGTATATAATATCAATTCTCATTTCAATTCCGTTTATGGACACAGTGGAATCATCTTTTGGTATAACAATACCATTCTATAATTTAACAGGTGGGGCAGACATCAGCTATGGGATTTCATTTGTTGTTTCAATAATTCTCACAATAGTTTTTGAAACTACATTCAGATCAAGGTTTAACAGGGAGAATAAACTAATGGAATTGACAAAAAAGGTGAAGAATTGACGGTGATAAGTGATGGGAACATAAAAAGACTCAGTGAAGAAGCTGGTCTTATAAAAGAGTTCAAAGAGGAAAATCTGACGCCCAATGGTTATGATCTTACCATTGGATCTATTTATGGAGAGAGAGGGATTGTTGATGAAATAGATGTATTGACTGGGGGATGGGTAAAGATATTAACTGCGGAGAAGCTGTTAATACCTGAATTTCTCACTGGCCTGATTCAGATAAAATCAAGATTTGCAAGGAAAGGATTGATAGGCTCTTTTGGTTATGTTGATGCTGGATTTTCAGGAGTACTTGAACTATTTTTCTACTCATCCCATGAAGGAATACATCTGAAAAAAGGTGATAGGATAGTTCAGATAATATTTATCAGGACGGAAAAGCCTGAAAAAAATTATGCTGAAAGATCTGGTAATTTCAATAACATAAACAGTTTCACTGATTTAAAATAGTTTCCTCCTTTTTTATCTCAACACTTAGACCATCCTCACTTAAAAATGAGTTCTCAAAAATTTTTTTCGCATCTTCAAGAAGGATTGATGTGTCATCTATTCTTGGACTGTAATGAAAGAGAAAGAGTTTCTTTACCCCAGCATCCCTTGCAATCTCAGCAGCCTGTCTCGCAGAGGTATGGCCATACTGGTTAACAGTAGGTTCAAAAGATGAGTCCGTGGAACTCTCGTGAACCAGCAAACTTGCATTTTTTGCAAAATCCACCATTTTTGGATTTGGTCTTGTATCGCCGGTGTATACAAATGTTCTGCCAGGCCTGATACCTGCAGAAATTTCATTCAGGTATATTTTTCTACCATTATGTTCAGCATAACCTTTATTTCTTATTGTTTCAATCAGTGAATGATCCAAAAGCAAAGTTCTGGCCTTTTCAGGATCTATTTTTATAAGATCATTTTCAACTATTTTGTAGGAGAGAGCAGGAACTGGGTGATCAGCCCTTATTGACTTTACTGTGAAATCTGGAAAAATAATCTCCGTCTCATCTTTAAGTTCATGTATTTTTATATTGAAATTTAATGAATAATATCCAAGAGAGAGGGAATTTATAATCATTGATGCACCATTTTCAGGAACATAAATATTCAAATCCTTAGTTCTTCCATTGAATGACATGCTCTGGATAAGACCTGGAAGTCCCAGAAAATGATCACCGTGTAAATGTGTTAGAAATATGTGATCTATCTTCATAAATGATATTCCATACTTCATTATCTTTCTCTGTGTTCCCTCTGCACAATCAAACAGTATTGTGATATCGTCAATCTGAAGAATTATGGCGGGAAGGCCTCTTCCAAGATATGGCCAGGATCCACCTGTACCAATAAAAGTAACCTTAATCTGTCCAGACATAAGAACACTATTGGATTAGGTTTCAATTATTTTTCCATCTCTTCCAAGTGCCCCTTTGATGTATTGGTAATATTCCTTTCCTCCAGTAAGGGTATTGAATGGAAAACACTCTCTTCTCAATATTATATCGTCCGGATATATTGCACACTCAAAATCCCTTTCATAATTAAAAATATCAGGATATCCAAGTTTTGGCCTTACGTAATCTATTTTTGGAAGCCCCGCTGTATTTATACCCATCCTGCTCATCCTGTTAAGTATCTTCCCAACCTTTCTCACTGCAGATCTGTAATTTGTCAGTTTTCCACCGAATACATTAATGAACCTGGAATCATGTTCAATATGAATACCTCTTGAAATCTTTCCAGGATTATTTGATTTCCCATATAGTGGTCTTATGCCTGCATATGAAAAAATGATATTCTCTTTCTCCACCCTTGTGAATAATCTTTGTGAGCTTTCAATTATGTATTCTATATCATTTTCATCCACACTAAAGTCATTTGGATCCTCTACAAAATGATCTGTTGTCCCTATTATTGTCACCTCACCTCTGTTAACTGCGAACATTTGCCTTTTGTCAATATGCGATCTAAAAACAACAGAATTCTTAATTCCAATGAGCTCAGATGGCACAACTATATGGACTCCCTTGCTCAGTTTTAAATTGTATTTTTTATTTTCTTCATAATTATCCGCTATTTTTCCCGCCCATGGCCCAGCACAGTTTATCACATATTGCGAATTAATTTTGAAATCCTTATTACCGATGTGATCGTGAGCTGTTATGTTAATATTATCCATTCCCCTTTCTATTTCTTTAACCTCGCAATAATTTAAACATATGGATCCATTGTTCACCGCATTCACAACATTGTATATGACAAGTTTTGAATCATCAGTGTATGAATCAGGATATGTAAAATATCCCTTAACTTCTTTTGAATAATTTCCTCCGTTTTTTTGAAATTTTGGAATTGAAAATTTTCCTGAGAAAAGATTGTACAAAAATATGGCAATACGAATTGTAGATTTTTTCCAAGAATATTTGTCAAGCAAAATTTCAAATTCCATTTTTTTTACAATTTCTGTATTTTCTGTAAGATAATCCCTTTCCCTGATCAGATCCAGAACTTCCAGAAATTGAAAATTTTCAAGATATCTTATGCCACCATGAACAAGCTTGGTTGAACCTGAACTTGTTCCCGAAGCAAAATCATTTTTCTCGAACAATACCGTAGAGATGCCATTTTGAGACAGAAGGTTTGCCATGCCTGCACCCATTATCCCTCCTCCGATTATGGCAACGTCAAATTTTTTCTCTTTTTTAATCCAGTCATCTCTCACTTTTTCATTGAACTTTAAAGGCATCTGTTTGAAGATTAAGAGGGCATAGATAAACTTTAAATTAAAAATTTAGCATATAGTTTTAATGGCTTCCAAAAATAATAAAAATAACAATAAAAAACATGGGAATTTTAAGGGACCTCAAAACAAGATGATGGGAAAAATATTAATCGTAATTGTAGGCATTATTCTTATAGTTGCTGTGATTTCATTCAGCGGAATAATTAACATTCCAATATTTTCTGGAAGTGAAAGTTTTACACCTCCAGATTATGCTGAATGGGGAACATTCTTAAAGGTAAGTGACAATAACTATTCTCCCAGTGGACAGATGAACATATATTTCATATCCTGGATAGGATGCCCTATAGGAGCATCATTATCATGGGGTCTCTATGGTGCAATGGCCGATTATAACAGTTCAATAAGCAATATAGTATATTCACACTTATCAGATCCAAACGAAGGATCTCTTGCAAACATACCAGGTGTCATATTCACAAGCTCTGCAACAATGAATATTAACGGAATGCATGCTTCATTCAAGCCTATTTACATGTACAATGAGACACTTTTTGGGGAGGAAGGGAGTGATTATTCATTGCAAAATGGAAATGGCATCGCCCTTGCTCCTGATCAGGTGGTTAGTTACGGACTTTCAGTGGTACAGAGTCAGGTACCAACACCCATATTCACAATTTTCAAAAATTATGAATTGAAGTATAAGATAGTAAATCTTGATAACGGGACCAAAACATCTGCAAATATGACCGGTACACAGCATTTGACCACAATGCTCATAATTACAGGACCATCTGGCACATTCATACTTAATGGGCCACTCATAAATCCGACAGATCTGCAATCTTATACCCTTTACTACCTTGATCATCATTATGCAAGTGTGTCTGAAATATCTTATGAAATATCAACAATTCAGTCATATATGTAAAAAAACTATATTTTATCATTTTTTATGAAATTCAAAACTCTTTTAATCCCATCTTCAAGTGGAGTGATATTTTTTATGGCGGGATTTCTAGCCACAAGATTGTCTGCTTCATTCACAATGTAATCTTCATTTTTGTATTTTATTTTATTACCTGTTATTTTTTCAATTTTATCAATAAGTTCAATTACCGATGTTCCTTTTCCAGTACCAATTTCATAATCCCCAGGTCTAACTCTTCCTTTCAAAATGTCATCAATGAATTTTACCACGTCACCCACATACACAAAATCCCTAACATGTTTACCATCTCCATAAACAGTTGCGGTTTCCCCTGTAATGGCAGCTCTGGTAAAAAGATAAACTGCACCTTTTCTTGCATTTTCTCCATAAATGTTAAAAAATTTCAGTATATATGATTCAATGCCATAGAGTTCTCCGTAAAGATCTATCCATTCTACGGCATTTTTTTTCGCAAGTGAATATGGATTTGTGGGTTTTGCAGTTGATCCAGATGAAGGAAAAATAAAAGATGCCTTGCTTTTTCTGGCAAGTTCAAGCATTTTAACCGTCAGATTGAGGCCATCATCAAAATATTCATATGGGTGCTCAACTGACTTACGAATTAGACCCCTTGCGGCCATATGTATTATAAAATCAAATTTAACGTCTGGGATCGTATCCTCCAGATCATAACCGTACACTTCATTTTGAGTATTTTTCAGGTAATTGAAAATATTCCCACCAATAAAACCCTTGTGTCCAGTAACAAGTATTTTCACATCATAGAATAAAAAAAGTAGTTAAAAATTTTTATATTCAGGCCTCCTCTCCTTCCTTTAATTCCTTTGGTGCCCTTTCTATGAGTCCTTTGAAATCATTGACTTCTGTCTTTGGTGCAACCAACTGTGAAATAACGAAGAAAATTGCTGCATACACTATTACTAAAATGAAGTCATATGGATATGGAATCACGTTTATACCGCCTGTGTCTGAAGATCCAAGATATGAAAGAATAATAAGGCCTATTACATAGAATGGAATCCATATTCCGTTTTTAAAGTGGAATTTCAAACCTTCTCTTTCCTTATTGAGACCCACATTGAAAATCAGAAACACTATTATGCCCACAAGTTCTGCACCCATTGCATACAGGACTGTTGGCCACTCTGACCAGTAAATAAGAAGTGTTGCGAAAATGAATGCAAGAATTGACCATGGAATATGTGCCGGTGTCTTGTAAGGTCTCTCAAGATCAGAGTAAAGTTTACGCATAACCGGAACTGAAGCCGCGACTATTGCGAAGTTAACTGTAGCTGCTGAAACCACAAAATCTGCAAGTGAATACCAATTAGGAATTGGAATAAGAAACAGATCTCCAATAACAGCTACCAGTATAATTGCATAGAGAGGTACTCCTTTACTGTTTGTTTCCCCAAGTTTATTTGGCAGTGATTTTTCCCTTGTGAAACCGAAAATGATTCTTGAACTTCCTGTCAAATAAACTCCAAAAGTTCCAAGTGGAGCGAAAATTGCAAAAAGCAATATGAGTAGGATTATGGCTTCCAATATAACGTGGGAACTTCCAGTTACATATGGAAGTGATCCGTCCAGTATCTTTGCCAGAGGTGATGAAAGACCTGATACGTATGACCAGTCACCTACAGGTTGGCCAAGTCCAGCCCAGTTTATAGCTGCTACTGTTATCACTGACATCAAAATGTAAAAAATGCTTTGCACTGCAAGTGTTATGCCTATTGCAAGTGGAAGATTTTTCTTTGGATTTTTGATTTCTCCAGCCATATCTGCAACCTGTCTGTATCCACCAAATGAAAAAAGAATTCCAGATGCAGGTATGGCTATAACTATTCCTGCGGCTCCGTAAGGGGTGTAATTTGTCACAGATGGAATGAAGCTGGGTGTGTTAAAATTGGATGGATGAAATACTATCAGGGGAACGATCACTATTATTGCTATGACAGATGCCACCTTTAACCAGGTGAGACCGGTGTTAAACCGACCAAAGGACTTAATTCCAAGGACGTTCAGAATAACAAAAAGAACTGTAAGACCTATGGACAGCAAGATACCATAAGGTGTGAGAAAACCTGTGGAACTGTCATAAAGTTGCGGTATGTAAAAAGAAGCATATTGTGAAACAGCCACAGCCTCGATTGGAGGTATAAGCACTGCCCACAGAAACAGTGACCATCCAGACATGAAACCTCCAAAATTTCCATAGGAGTAATATCCAACTCTTGCACTTATACCTCCTCTTGGTGCCATGGAAGAGAATTCTGCATAAGGTATGGTCACCACAACTATCATGATGGCAGCAATGATCCAGGATAATATAACCGCAGGCCCTGCAAAGGCAGTCCCACCTGCAGCGGCAAATAAAATACCTGAACCCACTGCCCCCCCTATACCAAAAAGCGCTGCATCCTGTAACGAGAAAGCTCTTCTTAGGGTTGAGCCCTGTTCGACGTCAACATCTTCCGTAGGATTCATATTTTATAAACACAGGATATCTTATAAATGTTACTAAAAAATAAAAGTTAAACTTACTTTTTTTTATACGAATATTAAAATCACGCTTATTCCATTAACGTTACTTTGGCAAATTAAAAATAGCACTCTGAATATGAATATCAAGCAACCTATTAATAATATTTAAAAATTTTAAGATTAAGTTTTAATTCAATGAATAAATAAGGCAATCAATGAAACCTCTGGAACTTACAGGAGGGATTGTTCTAATAATTGTTTCAATTTTAATTTATATCAGAAATATTTCTTTGATACTTTTTCTAATCTCACTGATAATAGGTATATATCTGACTTTTGAAGGCATCAGGATACAAACACAGTCCCAGCTTCACAGGAAGGTCGGTAATGTAATTTATAAGGGACTGGAAGAGAAGGGTATAGAAAAAATAAAAAAGGGAGAACTGAAGGTTTCAGAAGAGGAATTCATGGACGACCTAAGCAGGCTCAGATCCTATATATTAAAGCAAAGCAATGTACCGATTATAGGTTTCAATTCAATATACCTGAATTATGGAAGTGAGTCAGAAGCAGAGAAAGATGCAGAGTCAATTAGAAATCTTGGGTTTGAATGTCAGGTGGTTAATGATAAAAACAATTTCAGTATAAAAATTGAACTGTGATAATAATGGATTCAAATTATATATTGGATTTTCTGAATGTTAATAATATTGTGACTATCGCTCTTAATAACAATTTGAGAAACTTTGAGACAATTTATGGTAAAATGGAATATTTTACCGCAATGGAATATTTTAAAGATTTTTGTTCAGGGAAAAATATTGAATGCTACAATGTGGAAACGACCAATCTGAAAAAGAATAGAATCGTAGAGAATGATGAAGGTGTTTTGAGACAATTTGATAATGAAGTTAAATACAAATTTAAGAGCAGTTATGAAATGGAATATATTGGGAAATTCCATGAAATTGAATTGAATGGTAAGCATTTTTTAACAGATGGTGTCAATGGTACAAAAATTATAAAGGAAAAACTTGGTGATCTGAGTGAATACAATATAATTATAATTGGTATAAATACTGAGAGAGAGGTTCTTATGAACGCTATCTTTTCAGTTGATGAGGGAGCAAATGTTGGTATTATTTCAGATTGTGTCAGCAGCAGATCTGAGAGGCTGCATTTTAACTCTCTTGAAATAATGTCAAAATTTGCATATGTTTTTGATACTAGAGATATGCAGTCAATTGAAAACCAATTGAAATAGGGTGTGTATATAATGAATTTCAAAATAATTCTTATTGGTGGGATTCCAGGGGTTGGAAAAACAAGTCTTTCTGGAGAACTTGCAAGAAGATATGGCTTCAATATTATGATGTCTGGAGATTATATCCGGGAATCAATAAGGGAATTTGTTACTGAAGAAATAATCTCATTAAGTGTCTACGAAGCTTGGAAAGTTTACGGGGAAAAGAATGCAGAGAACATAGTCAGAGGTTTTGTTTCACAGGGTGAACTTGTAAACAGAGCAACAAACAGAATAATTAAGCGGGCTATTAATAATGGGGAACCAATGATAATCGAAACTCTTTATTTCATACCTGAACAGCTGATATTAAAAAATGAAAATGTGATTCCTTTTTATATAAAAATATCCGACAGGGAAGAGCATGTGAATAGGCTGAATAATAGGCAGAATTACACGCATTTTAACTCTCCGGGTGAGAGGCTTTCAGCACAGCTTGATACATACAGATATATGATGGATTATTCAGTGTCTGAATGCATTAAATCAGGCATAATGGTTTTTGACAATATGAATTATGAAAATACAAAAATAAAAATTATGGAATACGTTGGAGAGATGATGAGATGACACATATATATAGTGGTGAAGCCAGAAAATTCAGTGAAAACATGAATAAGATAAATATTGTTTTCGGTGAATACGATTATGAAAGAAAAAAGACTGAAGGTATTGGATTCGGCTCTTCATTTCCAATAACGGGAATAGAGAAGTTTCTTGGTTATTACAGAAATGATATTAATATCGCAAATTTTCCATCACTCTCAATAACAACAGACTTTGCAAGATGTTATTCGGCCGCAATAAAATCGGAAAAAGATATGGTGTATATTGACGGAAAACCCGATCTTGAAAATTCAAAAAGATGGAAAAAGGCAATTGAAAGTTTCAGGAAAATATACGGGATAAAAGAACATTTTAACTTTTACATTAAAAGATACAGAAGATATGGCAATGCAAAGGGTGTGGGTGAGTCATCAATGGTGGCAGCATCAGCAGCGGAAGCTCTTGCAAACCTATGTTTTGAAAATCCTGATAAATCACTTATATCAGCAATTGCAAGACTGGCTTCTGGTTCTGGGACCAGGGCTGCAACTGGAGGTCTAAGCTTGTGGAACTCTTATCCGGGAATCGAACAGAAAAAATCCCATGGAGTTAAAATTCCATTCATTTTCAGTAAATATGAAATAGGAATGATCCCATTTCCACACAGTGTAAAAACTGAGGGTGTTCACGGTCTTGCATCATCCTCTCCATTCTACAGAGAATGGGGTAAAAATAAATTCTTAAAGATTTTTGATCTTTTGAATTCTATTAACGAAGAGCAACTTGTGAGAGCAGCGGAGCAAGATATGCTGCTCATGCATTCACTTCTTATTTCAAAAGGAAAGAATTTGATGAATGAAAAAATATTCAAAATTATGGAACACAGGGATTCAGAAAATATGAACATGTTCTTCACAGAGGACACAGGGCCATCCATAATCATTTTCTACACAAACCTGGATGACATTGAAGAAATGCAGGATAAATTTAACCTGAAAATATTGAAAGGAAAAATAACATATGAAAAACCAGATATTGATATTTCATTTGTTAAAGAGTGTGAAGAATATTTTCAAGCAACTGTAAAATAAAATATTCTTCTAATTATAACATGAGAAGAATTCCGCCAATTCCTGAAATTATTGGGCCTATTACAAATCCTGCTCCAAGGACAAAAAGAACCACACTCAGTATCAGAACTATTATGCCATTTCTGACATGAATGTTTTTTCCTCTCCCTTTGGAAATTCTCTCCATTGCTACTGAAAGCAGAATTATGACAATTCCAACAATAACGGTAACAATTGTACCGGCAGCAAGAACAACCCCTGCCTGAGTGAATCCCTTTGAAAATGAAAAGGCTGCACCAACTCCACTTACAAAGGCGACTAAAATGAGAAACAGTCCTGACAGAGCTGAAATTATTGCACCCAGCAGGATTAAAATTCTGGAAACTTCTCTGTTTGACATCGAGATATATTTTATCCTAATATAAATATATTTTTAAAAACATTGTAAATGGCTGGCAAATATTCCAAATATATTACACAAATTAATTTTTATCTTTTTTTTCGTAAAGTTTTCATTTTTAAAAAAAAATTTATCAGCTTTTTTCATAATGACTTGATTTGAATATGAATGTAAATAAGAATTTTAAATTCAATCTGGATTATTATGAATTTACAGTTATTTTAGGTGTAATACTGTATATTTTTTTCTGGTCACTCTTGGATATTTTGAGGATGCTCAGTTTAATGGATTCCGTCTTTGACGCAGGTATAATTTCACTGACACTTAACTCAATTATTCATGAACATTACCCAGCATACATTCTCTATATGTCTGGATTTTCCCTTTTAAGAATTATTTTCAGTCCACTGATTCTCATAGATGGCATACCGGGAATGCTTGTTATCCAGGAAATATTTCTGGGATTGCCCGCCTGGGTTTTATTTAAAATATCTCGCTTAAAAGGGCTCGATGGATCTGATTCATTGCTGATTTCACTCTCTTATCTGATATACTTTATTCTAGCAGGTGTAAATCATTATGATTAACACTTTCAGGCATTTTTTATTTTATTATTCCTTCTCGGTTATTTATTCTACTTAAGGAATAACTGGAAAACTGCCACATTATTATTTTTTCTTTCCGGAATTGTAAGGTTTCCATATCTCATATTCCCTCTTTTATTTTTTTCAATCATTTTGATAAAAAATGTTATGCAGAAAAAATTCCATCTGAAGAATCTCAGTAAAGAGGAAAAGTACATAATTTTGAATATTTCAATATTCATTATATATTTAGTATATTCCTATTTTGTCCTATTCACTTCTAAATACTATCTCTATCAATCTGGAAAATTGTCTGGCTATTTTCATGTTAGCTTGTCAAATTTTTACAGCACTGTTTTTTCCGATTTAAGTAACAAGATAATAACTCTACTGTTAATATTTTTACCATTTACTTTTATTACTCTGAAGAAATTCAGCTGGTTAATTTTTCTCCTGCCCTTTATCTCATTTTCTTTTTTGAGCAACGGCAATGTATACGATTATCCCCTCTTTCTTCATTTTCAGTACACGGTAACCATCGCTCCATTTGTTTTTCTGGCAATAATAGAGTCTCTGGAATTGAAATACAGGGAAGATCCTGGTGTAATAAATGTTTCAGAAAAAAAGAAAAATAAAAAAATAGACAGTTTTTTCAACAAATTAAAGTTAAAAAAAGGACTGATTGCCATGTTTTCTGTATTTTTGCTTATGGCTCTTGTATTTCAGCCATGGGGACCATTGAACAGATACACAAATGACCCATTCAGAAATGATATCTATCATCCCGATATTTCTACATATGAGGCCTATGTTAACATAGTTGATCTAATACCATCAAACAATCCATATGTTATATATCAAAACAATCTTCCTTACGTTGACGTACATGATTATGCTTTGTCCTGCCTTGAAGCTTTTGATACCTTATTTGGATATCCTCTTAATTTTTCGTATGTTCTTCAAAATTTAAGTACAACAAACAGGGTTGACTATGCTCTGGGTTATTATGAGTGTTTTGACAGAAATGGAGAACTGTCAATATGTAGTGCAATGAACAGATTATATCTAACTGGAAAATACGGTATAGAAGCATTTTACGATGATTTTATTTTACTGGCAAGGAATTATTCTGGCAAACCAGTTTATTTCCAGGAAACAAACCTTTCAATATTCTCCTCCACATATAAATTGTCAGGTTCATATGAGACAAGCATACCATTCAGCATACTTATTCCAGGAAATTATTCAGTTGTGGTTGGCAATCCACAAAACAGTAAAGAAAATATAACATTTTCACAGGTGTTTTACAGAACCTCAAGCTTTTGTTACAATATCACTAATGATACTGAATTTCAAAAAAATTCAAATAATTTCACTCTCATAATAGGGTTAAAGAGGTTTTTCAGTACAGGATTTCTAGTTTTAAAATCTAATACAATTGATTCAAGTATAATATTGAGGGTAAATGTGAAAAGTCTTTCTGATTATTAAAAAATTAAGATTTTTTAAATATGTATTCACAGAAACAAATAAGCACTGAATAAAGTAACTCTGTTTCATAATTATCAGGTCCAATATGCCCTCCCTTTGTAACGTAAAGAAATGTTTCAGGTTTGAACTTTTTCATATTTTGGAAAAATTGCAGAGCATGATATGGATGCACCCTATCGTCATTTTCTCCCGTATAAGTAAGGGATGGATGGTATTTTTTATCCTCAATATTGTGGATTGTGGAATATTTTTTTAAAAATTTTGCATCCTCTGGATTTTCTGGATCACCATATTCATACTTCCAGAAATTTCCCGCTAAGAACTGATGAAAATTTAAAAGGTCTGTAACAGGATTTCCAATTATGGCACCGCTCAATAATTCAGGGCTTGTTACAAGTGTATATGAAGAGAGAAGACCTCCATTGCTAACTCCATAGCAGATTGTTTTGTAAATTCTATTTTTCAGTATTCTGAGGATCTCACGGAACGCCCCATAAACGTTCTTCTTATTTTCCCTCATTTCAAGCTCATGCCATTTTTCACCATATTCCCCTCCACCTGGAAGGTTCACTATGAATATGTCTACACCCTCATTGTAAAGTGAATAGAAAAATGGGCTGAAAAATGGTTCGATGGATATGTTAAATCCTCCATATCCATAAACAAGTGCATTTTTTGATCCTGCATTCATATGAAAATAGTGTATTTTCATATTTTCATAATCAAAAAATCCTTCATCACACCTAACATTCCCGTACTTCTGTTTATCAATACTGATGAATTTGCAATCAGAATATTTTAAAATGGAAAATGGTGTGTCAAAGGATGAGATAAGTATCAGTGATTCAATGCCGTTTGAACTCAATTTCAAAAGTCCGAATTTTTCATCGTTTTCCATTTTACAGATAGATTTCCCTGTTTCATCAATCACCTCAATAATTGACTTTGCATCAGACAGATATGATATGAGAAATCCTCCATTCACCTTCACAGCATCAGTTACTGGAAAATCCAACACTATTCTGGTTGATTCCCATTCTATTATTCCGTTTCCCTCCTCAATTAGAAATACTGGAGTGTTGTTCCTGAAACCGATCATTGTCCTCTGTTTTTCGAAATCCTTTACATGAAAAACTTCAGTAGGTTTATCCATTTTCGCAAGGTACAGGGAAGACCTAACACCATTACTGCATAAAATGTAAAGATCCCCCTCATTCTTTCTCACTTCAATTCCCCACTCAGGACTGAGGGTTTTTCCAAATATTATCTCGTTATTTAGAAAAATATATGATCCAGCTTTCACATCCTTGGTGTTTTCAGGAGCGATTATTTCAACATAAATGAGATCATTATCTTTTAAAAATGCATCTGTTATCCATCCATTTTTTATCATAATGATTTTATCTTCATTCATTACCCTCAGGGTTCCATAATCTGACCCTGAGGATTCAAATATCAGAGTTAAACCGGAATCATCATCAATCTTTGCTCAAATTATTACATTCTCCGTTTTATATATCAGCTTTTTACCTTTCAAAACAAAGTTCATTCCCTTCTCTGTCATGATGTACAGTTCCTCTTTCTTTCCAAGAAAAATGTTTTTGCAATTTCTTGCTTCAAAAAATTTTCTGTATCTGATCCTGTAATTTTCAATTTGTTCGGGGTTGAAAAATTCAATTGTCTTTTCCCTATTTTCTCTCATATATTTGATTATGTTTTCATCAATTTTTTGAAAATCTAAATTCTCCACTTAACTTGAGTGAGTTTTTTTATTTAAATACTATTAAATTGAAATAGTCATTTTAATATTTAGTACAAAGAATGGAAATATGAAAGTATACTATGATGATCACTGTGAAATGTGTAAATTTATAAAAAATTTGGATTCAAAATCATCCCATGAGTATCTGCCCATGTCAGTTAATCCTCATATTCCAAAAGATTCAATATATATTCAGCAAGATGATTCAATTTTATCTGGATATGATGCTGTTCTCAGTCTAATTTCCAGTTATGAGTTTACAAAATTTCTAATGCCATACATGTTATACCTGAAAAAAATTGGATTGGGAGATAGATTGTACTCCATCATTGCATTGAAAAGGAGAAATTTCTTAATTGAAAATTTATTTAGATTGCTAAACAGATTAATGTTTCATAAACAGTAATAGATTTTATAATGATCATCTATACTGAAATGCCCAAGTGGGGTAATTTGGATATCCTGAAGGCCTGCGGAGCCTTAGATCCGGGTTCAAATCCCGGCTTGGGCGTGGGGCGTCAGAACATTGCATTTAAATTGTATATAAAATGTGTTTACATTATCTGAATATGCAAATTATTTTTTGTGGCTCAAAATTACAGTGTGATAAAAAATTGATGTATATCTCAGAAATTTTTCTCATTCCATTGTTATTCTTGAAACTTTTACAGATATAATTTTTGCAAGTTTTTCAAGATCTTCTCTGATGGTGATTAGTGTGCATCCGTTTTCTCTACAGAAAACACACAATACTGCATCATAAAATTTTGCTGAATAGGTTACGGCTAAATTCAGAGCAGTTTCTTTAAGTTCTTTGTTCAATTTAATTTCATCGTATTCTTCCAGGAAAGATAAAAGCTTTACATAGAATGATAGAAGTTTCTCTTTATCCCTTATATCTTCAACTCCTGCCGAAAGATTTGAGATAATTGATGAAATTTCAACAGAGTAATTTTCTGGAATAACAAAATCTTCTGTGTAACTTTCGATCATTTCACTTTTGTTCATTAGAACTTTAAGAAGCGTCCAGGGATCAAATAAATATCTCATGTATATTTCCCCTAAATTTTTATAATATTTTTAACAGAAGATGCATCCTCCAGAACAGCCTCAACCTTCTTTTCCCGGCTCAATTTTTTAATTTGATCCTGGATAGCATTTCTGCAGAATTCTGAAATGGAATCTGTTGATTTTATAAGGGATTCATATAATTCATCATCTACTCTTATGCATATCATTTTTGTCATACTAATAGTATAACAAATTATATTATAAATATTTTTATTTTTAATAATACAAATAATAAAACCTATAGAAAAACAATAAGATAATATAAATTGTAAAACAACTAGTAATACAATTCAATCATTGAAATAATACTAAAGTATACAAAATGAGGGACAGAATCATTAAAAATATTTTTTCGTTTGATGAGCGATTTATAAATTAGTCATCTATAATAAACATTAGTTAGGAATCATATTAACATAGAGCATGTTATATTCTATAGGGTTAAGCTGTTTACAAAAATGCCGTATAATAATAGTTATACGATTTTTAGGGATACGAATTTCTAAGAATATTCAAATTGATGTGTTCATTTAATTATTATACTTTGTTACACTGAAATTATATTGTTATGTACTAATATGATTATTCTCAAAGTTTGTGAAGGGATAATCTCATAGTGTCCCAAATGTTGTGTATTTATAAAGGATACCTCCTTTGGAACATTTCCTTAATCTCATCAATGCATTTATAATATCCCCTCAATGATCTCATTGACCATTTGTCATTTATCTCTGCTGCTCTCAGATAAAT
>NZ_JBLSDG010000006.1:0-81809 GCF_052315375.1 Caldiplasma sukawensis | reverse complement strand
TTCCATTTTGCTCTGATTATAAAATGTGAAATGAAACTCTCTTTTTTTCCCAATATTACCACCTTCAAATGCATTGATTCAATCTTGGTTCAAACCCGGGAGCAGGATTTGTATTTAATAGAGGATAATGTTCAGAATATATATCATTATCGAGTAGGCTTATCTATCCATTTTACACCGAATAATGAGTAGAGCATAATAAACATAGAACCTATTAGTAATATTGAATAGATCTTTACCGAAATTACATATGAAAGTTCTTCGTTAAGCAGAATGGCTAAAAAACAAATTATAGCCGCACTGGCAACAATCGAGAAAATGATTCGGTTTCTTCTGTTCCATTTTGCTCTTATTATAAAATGTGAAATGAAACTCTCTATTTTTCCCAATATTACCACCTTCAAATACATTGATTCATTATTGGTTCAAACCCGGGAGCAGGATTTGAATTTAAGACAGGATAAGGAACATTTACTGTAATGAACCACAGGTTTATGGTGACATAACCCACTCCGAAATAGATTCCTTGATAACCTCCCATAGCGTCAATAAGTTGCAGAACTGAGGCTGTAAATGCTGCGATCGCAATTACAGCCGAAAAAGCTGTCACTAAGGTATCTGCTGAAACGGCGAGAAAATCGGCGATTACCGGAGCAGCCTTACTAACTAAAAACCCAAAACCACTTCCACCTATTCCAGGAAGAGCTATATAAGTTATCAATCTTTCAGTGTTTTCCTGATTGAATGATAGTATGAATGCATTATTGGGGCCTATTTCATCTGTCCAACACAGTATTTTTCCAAAATTTATGTTTTCTTTGTGTATTCTTCCTCCTACTCCTCCTGTATCTGATATTTTTGCCCTCGTTATATTAAAATTGCTTGTTAATTTTAGAACTTCGATTTTTTTGTTTGTAATGGAGACAAATGAAGATGAAAAAATTTTTCCTTTGTAATAAACAGATTCCTTTATTCCCAGATCACTTTTTGGATTTGTTTTTGATATATAATATGTCAAGTGTATACTGACATATGGATCAATATTTTCAGTAATCTGTTTTGCATCAACCATTTTGTTTTCCCTAATGATTGATCTTTCAATCATTAAATTTGAATTGTTTATATTTGATAAATGTTTTACTCCTGGTAAAGTAACTTCAGAATCACCTGCAACATGACTATTATGAACAGTGGCAGGTTGAATCCCTGTACCTAACAAAATCACAACAATCATTATAGCTGTTATTTCCAATAAAGATAGTTTTAAATTCATATTAAGGAAGTAATGTTTTTAGATATATATATATATATATATATTCATTATTTATATATTACATTGTAACTAAACAATCTGAAAACGTAATACTAAAGCCAGAAAGATAACTACTTTAAAAGTCTGTTCTGAATATAAGTATTTCAGTTGCATTTTTTATTTTGAATATGGTGAAAATTCTTATTGTAAAATAGCAGGAGAGTATAACTAAGGATTAAATTAGATATAACTTACCTGAATCAATTCAATTAACACATATTAGTTTAATCTCATGAAACAATTGAATATATTCCCAGATCACATGTTTGATTAATTCATTCTAAATACTGTAATATTCTGCAAAGTTTCCATTTCAAGCATTTCAAGTGGGAACGTGTAAATACTATTGACATGTATTAACACACCTGTCCATGATGGATGGTGCACCTGAACCTGTTAAGAAAACTTAGTTTATTATGAAAGTAGAGCATTGAGAGAATATGGAACTCAAATCGATAGGAATGAACTATTATCTGTATGTTGCAGGGGAGTATGGAATATAGCAAAACAAATGAAAAAAAGAACGTTATCATGGTATCTATAATTTACAAACAAATAATTTGGATAGAAATCTACGTTGCTTATGGATGAGCATTTTGAAATCTTTATTGAGAAAGGTCTCAAGATTTTCAACTAATTTTAGAATGGAAGGGGAATATTTGATTAAAATTTTAAGCGAATACTATGATCTCTGATTAACTACAAATACCATAAATAAAGATAGAATTTAACCGTAATATGTTTATGTAGTATAAATATCAAAATTCACGGTCTAAACAACCATTAACCTTGATGATGACATATATGCATAAATAGTTAAGGAATCAGCAGAAAAGTGAGGTAGCACAAAGAATATTTCTAAAATCATAAATCAGCATCTGGGGAGCCGGATGAAATCTACAAAAAGGGGGAAGAGCAGAATCACTTTCAAGGTTATTGAGAATTTTTCATCACTTGACGCAAACAGTGAAATAAGGGCTGAATGGGAGGAGAACAACAAATGAGAGTGTATATAGACACAAATGTTCTGGTGTATGATACCATAGAGAATCCGCCACACCATACCAGTGCAAATGAGCTTATGGATAGTTCCAATGATCCCATAATAAATTTGCTCTCAATTGTTGAACTTGGTTTTGTGCTTCCAAGATATGGAATAGATAATAATAATGTCAGAAATAAAATTGATGAATTATTGCATAGTGAATATTTCACCAAATCCTGGCTTTCTGGAAAGACAATAGAGAAGGTAACCAATTTAATGGTTGAAAACAAGCTCAGCTTCTGAGATTTTAATGACTGGATAATAGAATAAGATGCATATTCGTGAAAGACATCTTTGGTCACATTTGACAAAATATTATATAATGAATACAAGAACCTTGGCATTCAAGTTATTGAGATATAGTTTGATGAAAATTTGGATTTAATTAATGTTTCAAGCCAATACTATGATTAATTGATTTTAGTAAGCTCGGCCATTAATATGTATCACATCCTAAATTGTTTTCTAAATTTTCCGCATTAAATATTCTTCTACAGAATTGAGTGGTCCGTGTTTTCCAGTTAATCTCGTAATGAATTTTTTAGCCACATCTTCTATTGCCTAATATCTTCTTATTACAATAGATATAATGCTTTCAATTGTGCCTTTTTCTATAATTGGTACCCCAAAAGACTTAAATAGTATTTCCCTAGCTTTGGTTAGGTCCTCGTCACTCTCCACTATATTGAATGCCAGTAACTCATCCATTACTCACGCACATCCTTGACTATGAGCCTGTTCTAATCCGCTGACAATTTTGGCTTTTTATTGATCTAATTTTTCACTATTAAGGATACTAACCTTGATCGTTCTATACTCAATCAATTTAATACGATTCTTTGAATCTGGCGATTCTTCAGTAGGTTTTAACATGCTTACTAACCTAACGCATACTCCTTTTTTAGTTATATTCTTTGCTATCATTGCTACATGCTTAATATACGAATTCTGATATTCACCGAACATAAAAATACTGAAGAATGTGGAGTTTTCTAGATTCAAGAGCTGTATCATAATGACACATCTCACACGAACAATCCAAGGTAGTGTATCATCTTTCTCGGTTTTTTTCTAAATCTGTGATTTGTATAACTGTACTACTCTTTCAAAGGACTTTCTTTTTCCTCGACAATCAACGAAATGATTTTCTATATGGTTCATCTTAAACAAAAGAGATCATCCTGGCTAAATTTCAACAAATCATGAATTAACAAGTCTTTTCATAGTTTCATATATTTTATTTCCTGGAATATGATTATGTGGTGAATATCAGATACAATGGCAACATCATTATTGATCAGACATTCTATGATCTTTGCCTCGTTTACGGACAATCCCATTTTTATCAGATGATCTAGTAAGTCTGCTATTGTTACACCAAAAGTGAACAATTTACAATAAGATATCTAAAACATAACTGTGAAATGCCATTGGATGATAAAAATGAAGAATCACGGAGATAAACCTATAAAATTAATCGAACATGGAAAAACAAACTATAATGTGAGGATTCGAAAGGTAAACTTTTTCTTTCTTTCCATTCTGATTGAACAGTTCTGGCTGGGAATTACAATTAATCCCGAGATGAACATATCGATGAAACACATTGGAGCAATTTAGTCTATACTGTAGTTTGGAGTTCACTTTGATTTTGTTATGGTACACATCATTAATGGATTTATCATTCTTTTAGTATTTCTAGTATTCCTTGTCATTAGTTTTAAAACTCAGTTATTGTCAATAAGAATATGTGCGATTGTAATCCTTGCTGGAGTAATTGGTGAAATAGAAAACGGAATCTTGTTCTAAATGTCTGGATAATTCTTCGTTTGGTCCATAGGAATGGCAATCCGGGCTATCACTTTCATGATAGTTTCTGCAATCAGTCTATAAGGAATTGGCATAAGAATAGAAATCAAGACATCTATTGGCATTGTTTTCTGCCTTTAAATGCATTGGTGGTGGCGTTGTCAAAACATTTAACAGATCCTTAAAATCAGAATGCGTAAGGCAATTTTAACTTCATCCGTATAAAAGTATAAATAATGTTTAAACATAAACATATGTTATGTCAAAAACCATAACCATTAAGAAATCAGTTTATGATGAACTATTAGGGTGTAAAAAAGAAAACGAAAGCTTCAGTGAACTTCTTCACAGACTTGTTAAATCACAGAACAAAAAAGAAATGCTTTTGTCTCTACGTGGAAGCATGGAATTTGAAAACAAGAATGAGTTTATGGCGGGAATAAAAGATAAAAGGTGGGAGAGGAGAAATTGATTCTTCTGGACACCGATGTTATTATAGAGATAATGAACAAGAAATCAAGCATAGGCAAGGTATTCATGGACAAAATTATGGAAAGTGGAGAAGAATATTGCACGAGTTCAGTCAACATGCATGAGTTACTTTATGGCATACAAAAATACTCAAAGGACTCTCGCCTAATCGTGCAGATGACAACACTGGAATACACTAAAAAAGATAGTGAACTGTCTGCCCTGTTAGAACTAAGTGCGGAAAGAAAAGGAAAGTCAGTTCCAAGAATGGACGCTATTATTGCGTCAATAGCAATTAATAACGGCTGCTCGCTTTATACCATGGATGAGCATTTTGAAATCTTTATTGAGGACGGTCTCAAGATTTTCAAATAAAGTTAAAATGGACAAGTTAGGATTTGATTAAAGTTTTAAGCGAATACCGTAATTTAAGACATAAGAACCTAATTTTCTTATGAGCAGTTCTAATAACCCTCTCATTAAACACCTAACTTTTATTCATGAAACACCCATGTTAAAGTATTGGTGGCCTTCTTGTTCATGCGTTGAAAGAGAAATACAATTCAATGAAGATAAACGATCCATTGGTATCCATTAAGAATGCCATTGACTGGGATGCATTTACACCCTATTGAATTCTCTGTATCACAATGATACAGATAATTGTGGAAGGCCAAACATACCTGTGAAAACCAAGATCAAGGTACTGTTCTCACATAGCATGTTCAACATGGTTGATGAGCAGTCTGAAACACTCATAAAATATAGAATTTCATTCATAAACTTTCTTGATTTTCCTGATCAGTTCCAGGATGCTAAGACCATATGGTTATTCAGGGAAAAATTATCCAGAACAGGAAGATATCGAATCATATGGAATGAGTTACAGAGAAAGCTTGAATTGAAAGGCATCAGGGTGAAAAAAGGTTCAGTTCAGGATGCAACATTCATAACGTCAGGTCCTAGACATTTGAAGCATGATGAACAATGAGCAGAAGGAAATACAAGAAGTTCAAAGGATTGATCATTCACCAAGAAAAACAAAAAAATTCTTCTATACAGGATAAACACAATTGTTGATGACAACATTCCTTTTCCAGTTATAAGATCCTATGCTGTCACAACAGCAAAGGATCATTACACAACAATCGATCTTTCAAAAAGAGGAATCACAGTGTACAGAGACAAAGGATACTTCGAACATGATCCAAAGGGAATAGATGGCACAATGGATCGATCCGTAAAGAATCATAAATTATCAATTGAATCCATAAGGAGGAATCTGGTGATATCAAGAAAGAGATCACTTGTGTAATATCCATATGCAATCATGAAAAGAGTATTTCATTTTTCACTTGTCATGGTTACAAAATTGAGAAGAGAGGGTGAAGTTCATGTTTGCATGTTTTGCTTACAATGTACTTGCATTGAAGATCATCAATGGATAGCATTAGCTATCAGATATTCAAGAAATTTTAGGGGAAAAAATGATAAAAAGAGATAATTAAGAAATTAAACAGTCAAAAAGAGCTTGATTTTCAGGTGTAATCTGGAAGTTATTCAGAAAATTTACAGAACGAGGTAGAAAATAAAAACCTTTTATATATTTCTGCATTTTATGAATAGGGAATTTTTCGGAAAAAAAGGACAATGTCAACGCTGGCTTCACCGATGAAGAAAAATTAGCTAGGGAAGAGAGAGCAAAGGAGATATATTCAATCAGAAAGAAATTATATAAACAGAATCCCGAGGAGTCTTAAAAAGAAGTAGTGTTTAAGATTTCAGAAATGGATGAACCTGGTCGGTCAATTGCAACATACTTGCATGCTTTAATTAAGGGGGCAGATCCAAGACTCACTCCACGAACATTTTACAATATGCCATTTTATGAGAAAAATGGTTCAGTTCTTTTGTTTTTCAGGAAAAACTTAAGTTTAAAACGAGATATGCCCTAGTTGGTTTAAGTCATAAAGCGAACCTGGGCAACAGAACCATATGGCTTACAGGTTTCGCAGTAGCAGAATGGAACCCGGATGCGGGGAAGAGGTTAAAGGAATTAATTTCAAAAGCAATTTCTTAGTCAAAATATATCTCTCAGCCCGTGAATTAGAAACTTACCTTTTAATGTTTTAGGTTAACACTACTTTTCATGCCTTAGGTAGTTTTTAGATCTACGGCTATATTGAGGATATTACGAGATTTACGTGTGAATTGTACAAATGGTTTTATATAGGTCCGATATGTGAAGTTAGGTAATATTGCTCATTATAGTAGATGCGAATCTATTATACTTGCTTAAGTAGCGAAAGTTTCTTTGTGAATTCGTCAAAGACCAAATTCCTTTTTTCAGGGGTCAATCGGAATACAGTTTTAATTATGGCACTATTTGTAATAGTAAAGATATAATTCAACTTAATTACACTATCCTGGGCAGCTCCTTCACTTTTCAATATGCTTATACCACTCATTTTTGTGTTAGTTGTTATGCCTGCTATTACAATGTTCCCAAATTCCTCGAATAATATGAGGGCTGGTCGAATTTTAAAGTCATCTGAATCAGGGAATTTCACTCTTGTCAATATGACGTCTCCAGGTTCAGGCATTTTCCCACCCAGAGTAGTCGCCCTCTCCCCATAACTCTTTCATCCTCTCTTCCTGAGCCTTTTGCACAAATGTTTTAAGTTCACTAACCTCTCCTGCATTTTCTATAAGATTAAGAATTATCTCGCTATAGGTTTCCCGCCGATATCTTTTAAACTTTTTAAGTGCCTCTACAACCGACCTATCAAGTTGAATTGTTGTTACGCTAGATTTTGACACTATGTGTTATCTATATTTTGTATATAATGTTTTATACCATCTACTATAGTTCTAATATAGTACATTAATACTCGCCATTATATTATCTGTGATACAAATCGACCACAAGTAACTTGATTTCCTTAAATCACGCGTTATAAATTCTATTTTGAACCACTATTACGTTCAAGTTGAAAATAATGCATTGGATTTTATGCATTACATATAAAGAAATTCAGTTATAGCCAGGTTGGACCGATCGGGATTTGCTTAATTTATTAAGCGAATACTATGTCCATGATTTTTCGTTTTTCATAGCCTTTCATTTGTTGGATCTTTATAGGACAATTTTTCAATTGGTTTGTGCTTCTATAAGTATTCCTCAAAGAAAAATTCAGGGTAAAAATCTCTCTTCTTATCAGTTTTCCTGAAAGCATAAGGAGGCAAAAAATGCCAAGATTACCGCTATGGCCTGAAAGATTTCTGCCATCCAGCCATATCTACCCCTTTAAAGGTTCAAGTATCTCCGCAATTGTCCTGAAAAGCGTAATCTTCACAGCTACGTTGTGGCCATGCACCACCTATAGAGAAAATTCAGAGGCTTTGAACATAATTTCATTTATAACGAATTTCCCGTTATAACCTGATTCTATGTCTTTTAATTCAAATGTGTGCATATTATTTCACCAATTTATACTGATTGTAAGAATTTGTGTCAAACGCTCACAATCATTTTTGATCCTTATTCTCAATACTGTTTTTCTTCCTAAAAGATTCTCTCAGGTATGTATCAGGGTACCTATCAGAATTATTGTCAAATCCACGTAAAACACTTTTCTAAGAGAAGACATGAGGGCTGGAGCAAATATCCTTGGAAACCACTTTGTCGCAGAGATCGCTGAAAGAGCAGATGGAGAAATTTGCGACGAAATATGAAGCAGCGTTACAATTTCGTCTATTGGATTAATGCCAAGCAATGCACTGAAATGGGATACGTGGACGGAAGTGATGAAAGCGATTTTGCAACAGAGGTATTAATGCCAGCACTGGTGAGGCCTGAAAACGGAGTGTGTGGGAGCATGGCAGTCAATTCTATTATTAGTAGAGTAAAGAATATTACCATACTTGCGGTTGATCCTACGTTTCTCAAAGTTGAAAACATCCCTGATGCTACTCCCCTATCCTCAGGCGAAACAGAAGACATTAATGCTGATGCATTTGGTGCGTTGAACCTACCGTAACCTGCACCGAAAACAAATAGCAAAACCCCCTTTTCTGCATACAAGAAATTCGCACTTATAGTGGTGAGCACGAATATTGCAAATGCTGCCATTACCAGCCCGGTATTTGCTATGCCATTCGAACAGTACTTATCAGATAGCTTGCCGCCGATAGGGCCAAATATTGTCATTCCAACTGTCATTGGTAACATAAATATTCCAGCCCAAAAAGGAACGCTATTATAGGAATAACCATGCAGAGGAAGCCATATCCCATGCAATAGAAAGATGATCATAAACATCATTCCCATCATGCCCATCCCAGTGATCATAGCAGCAAAACTGCCAAGTGCAAATCCACGTATCTTGAACAGGCCTAACCTGAACATGGGCTGTTTCTCTCTTCTTTCAATAAAGGGAAAAGCTATGAGCATAACAGTTCCAATAACTAAAGCAGCTATGACCCATGGACTTCCCAACCCCATTGAACTCGATCTATATGGAACTAGGCCATAGGTGACACCTAAAAGTAGGATGACAAGCCAGATACCGAATGTCAAATTTCCAGGGATATCAAGCCTCTTTATTCTTATAGGAGAGGTCTCCTTCAATTTTAAGTATAACCATATTGTGCCAAGAACTCACACAGGCACACTTATAAGAAATACGTACCTCCAAGTTATCACAGAAAGAACGCCTCCGAGTAAGATACCAAGACTCATCCCCTCCGTAGCTGCGATTAGATTTATGCCCAGTGCAAATCCTCTTTCTTTCTTGGTAAAGTTATCCGTTATTATTGCGTTGGAATTTGCCATCAGGAATGCCCCACCTAAGGTCTTAACCATTCTAAATAAAATCAGATCCAATGCTCCGAGATCTCATTTGTTGGGTGTGAAGAAGAGGAGTATTGATCCGAAGGTGAATATTGCAAATCATAAATTGAAAAGTTTTACTCTGCTAAACATGTCCGAGAGTCTTCCAATTGTAACAAGAATCACTGCGGTAATTATCATGTCAGCAATCAGAATCATAGTAGATAGGCGAACGCCCCCTGCGATAGTGGATTGAGATCTATCCCTTTGAATATAGATGGAAGCGCAATGAGAAGAATACTGGAGTTTATTGCTGCCATAAGTACACCCATAGTCGTGTTTGAAAGTGCAACCCATTTCTCTTGAATCATTTTTATCATCTTTGCATATTATCACTAGCCATAAGTTAATTGTAGAGTATACTCTATATTATATAAGAAAGACTATTAAAGCAGGTGCTTTAATGAAATCATGCAAAGGTAGTCATCGAAATTGAAAAAAGTAGCGAGATTCCGAATAAGGAACCAAGTGGCGCCATAGAGATTGCTTTAATGATGCGAAATGTTGAATTTTTCAGGGTAATTTACTTTCTCAGGAAAAGGGCTGATGAGTTTTCGATTATTATACAGGTGAAATTTTTGGGGAAGGGTCATGGTGTCGAGGATCTTCCGTTCTTGAATTTCCCATAGATCAACGTTCAGATTCTCGATTTCAATTCTTTAAATGAAATCTATACAATATTTGTAAAAGGTAATCCACCCATCAATTTCATCGAATCAGACAAGACCAATGCTAAACTCTAAATTTTTCCTTTATCAATTGACGTCAACAACGGCAAATACCTCCTTACATTCCTAAACAATTTAGAAGATATATTGAAATTCATTGAGGCCAGAAAAAGTGAAGGGTTTGATTTAAGAGTCTTATCTGTGACAAAGGCAAGACTGCCAATAAGTTCGCCATTGGATAGTCTTACATGTAGGCAACTCGTGGTTCTTAAGGAATCGTACTATTCCGGCTATTACGATATTCCACGAAAGATAAATTCTGACCAGGTAGCAAAAAAACTATGAATTGCAAACTCAACATTTGTTACTGATATAAGAAGAGCAGGGAACGCATAATGGACGAGCTATTTAACAGCCATTAATAATGAAATAACAAAGTTCCCAATGTTTTCTTTATTTTAATGCTAAGGAGAATATTAACATACACGGAGGTCTTGAATTAATCTATGAGAGTGAAATACAAAGAATAAAAATAATGGACCGGTTG
The DNA here is from genome assembly GCF_052315375.1 of Caldiplasma sukawensis. NCBI lineage: Archaea > Methanobacteriati > Thermoplasmatota > Thermoplasmata > Thermoplasmatales > Cuniculiplasmataceae > Caldiplasma > Caldiplasma sukawensis. Next base: position 71,066 of record NZ_JBLSDG010000006.1, on the reverse strand, counting down.
AGATTTAATTAAAGGATTAAGTGAAAACTGTTGAGCACACTGGAATTAAAGCACGGTTGTTTATTTAAGGGGACAATGTTCATCCTATATAAAACGAATTTAAGCCGGAGGAGAGTGCCAACTTATGAAGTTTTTCATCTCCAGTGTAAAACTCGTTACATCCAGCTTCAATAGCACTTGTAATCTGTAAGGCATCAGCAACATAGATATGGTGTTTTATCACAACATCCCAGCTACTTTCCAGTACGCTTTCCGATAAGGTAATTATCCTGATTCTGCTTATCTTCTTGAGCCTCGCAGTCTCATTCGAGAATCTGCCCATAACTTCATCCAACTGTTCCCTTGTAATTCTTTTCTGTCTGTGTGCCCTGTCAAATACTCCAATAACCTCCCCAATATTCCAAACATTAAAAGAAAGCAGAACGTTTCCTAGATAAGCTTCACTGTATTGTGCTCGAATAAATTCCGAGCCAGTTTCATACACATACCTCTTTACTATTGCGCTACTGTCAAGATATGCGACTTTCTCTGTCATCCCGCATGCTCCTTACTAGGTCAGATACCTTGCCCTTTGGTTTAATCGGCTCAAAGTCCAGTTCAGATTTACCACATCTGGAATATTTCATCAAGGATTTGTCTAAATTTAAATACAGCTCGTTTTCGATAGCATCCTCTAGGATGGAGCTTATATCCATACCTCGCTGTAATGCGAAATTCTTAAGCTCCATCCAAATCTGTTTGTCTATGGATATACTCGTTTTAACTTTCATTTAAATTTAAATGGTATATTGGTATAATACTATTTACCTTCATACCAGAACTATGGGTAATGAAAGCCCTTCCAAAAACAAGTAGAATTGATAGAATAACACTAAGAAGAAGGCTCTCCAACAAAAGCCATAGGGGTAAAATAAATCTATTATAAAAAAAACTTTTGTCCCAAGCGCCTAAATGGCACATCTCTTAGCCATTTCACAAACCAAATAGGAGCGTATCTTCATTCTTGCGCCCTTCGAGTTTGCTTTCAAAGACATTATGAATTAAAGGTTTCATCATCACAAGCCATATTGAATCAAGTGGCAAAATTGTATGGGTACCAATTGTGGATATCAATTGAAATAAGCTTTGAACTGAATTTATTGATAATTTTCCTAATTATTTTAGCAATATGAACCACTTGCCTATTTCTCATCTTTGAACAAAGGGAAATTGGAATCCAAAGACCATGATCTAGTTTGTAAATCCGAGCCATTGGTTCGTATAATGTGGACTGGAGAATCCTTATTGTCATCGACAGCCACGATGTGATATCAGAAATCTTAAACAAGGGCAACTATTTCTCAATTTGCACTGAAGCTTCAAAGATTGACCAGTACATTTTTGCCGGAACTGGGAACTTCCCTGAGTAGCAAAATGCATTAAATGGACCTGTCTGGATTTGATTAAAGTTTTAAGCGAATACCAAAAATCCATGATAAAAAGCCTAATCTTAGGAGGCAAATTCTATCTTTAGCCAATAGTTAAACAAGGATATCCTTTCGTGATTTATAAGTTCCCAATAGCCTTTGTCAATAAAAAAGGTCAAATAAGCACCTTTTTGTATATTATCGATCATAACTTGCAATGATGTGTGATCAACAAGAATAAGTTTCAAACTAGCAAAACCAACGATAAGTGTATTGTTAGCAAGCAAAAGAACCTGTCAATTCCCTTTGAGTCCCCTTTAATTTAAATCTCCAAAAATCTCCAATTGCCATATTATATGAGATAGAATCTCAGCAAATAGGGGACTAACACTAACATAACAAATAGTTACTTAAATAGCTAATCAGATATACTTATTTGACCTGTTTGTCCATTATAATGCATATGCCAATTACTCATAGTCTCCCTTCCAATAAGACAATGAAAAGATTGGTTAGCTAAATCAACTTCTGTTGCTCTCAGCATGTCATAACTCTTAAGGTTAGAGCCTGGAAAACTTAGAGATACAAAATAAACTGGAGAAATTTTCGCTCCATTTGCTGTTAGATTGTTCGTCACTCCCTTCTTCTTTAGACCAAGGGCAGAGGCAATTTTCTTATCAATAGCAAGACCTGATGCCCCAGTATCAACTAGAGCATTGCAAAGAAATGGTTGAGGAGTTTGCAACCCCTGAGTCTGGAGTGTGGAAACAGTAAGCATGTCTGGAGATATCGCAACATTCAAAATTATACCTTGTTGTGCCAAAAATAATGCCCCAACTGAAGGATTCCATTGCAAATTGATTTTTTTAGGGTCACTAGGATCTGCGGCTGTTTTGAAACCCATTGGGGATATTGTAAGTAGCCCCATTTACGCCACCGAAGCCAGAAAATTCAATGGCTGTTGTTCTGTCATTTGTATTATTAATACATCTTCTACGCCAAATAGCTCGAGGGCTTTTCTATGCGCATCCTGAAAATTAGAAAATGAACCATGTACTTTTTTATCCTTAATTAGAACAAACATATTTTTGTATTCTCGCATAAATTTCTGTTCATTTTTTTTATAAAATTCAAGGTCTTCTTCAAATGTCATAATCTTATATTTCGGTCTTGTGTATATACTTTTTCAGATCTGACATTGTTATTTCTCAGTCGACTTTTCTATTATTCAAGGCTCCTGACCGAACGCAAGAAATGTTATTGAAAAATTTAATTGCATGCGAATGAGAAAGGCGCTTTTTAATGAGTTTGATAGGACCTCACATTCACTTAACGACTTCTCTCCTTTAGGCATCTCTACTGTCTTTATGACCCACAATGCAGCAATGAAGGATATAGAGATCAAAAATGTCAGAAAAGGGAAAAACAGCTATCACTCACAAACTCTCATAAATATAGGATGAGTGCAGACGGTTATCTTATCCTCTTCTCTCTGCATAGCTATCCAATGCTGTCTAAAAAATTAACTCAGTCTGAGGATACTGTATTACCTGTTTACAAATAATCGTAGGAAATTAAAATTCACTTGATGGAATAAAACTATGAATTTCTTGTATTCCTGTGTGTATATATGCGCATAATGACACAAAAAAGAGAGAGTGGGTTTGTTCATTGATAGTGAAATCCTGGACAATGCCAGAGCATATGGCCTTAATCTTTCAACCTTCAAGACCTCCTACCTGAAAGTCTGGCGAAAAAACCCATCCTTTATTTTCTTTGCAGACTCAGAAAAATTCCGAGTGGACCGGTCGGGATTTGATTAATGTTTTAAGTGAATACTGCGAACGCACTAACCTTATATAATTAGGATAAATCTTAATATTAATAGTTAATAACTGGAGGAGGAAATCAAAATGACGACCACAAGGTATATGACAGTTGGTGAGGGAAGAATTGCATTTGAGGACACAGGAGGAAGTGGAATGCCTATACTGCTAGTTCCAGGCATGGGTGATCTGAAGGGTGTTTACAGGTTTATAACTGGTGATTTGAATAAAAGAGGATTCAGAGTTATCACTATGGACTTGAGGGGAATGGGTGATTCAAGTGCTAGATGGAAGGATTATTCCGAATCATCAATTGCTCTTGATATTGTTACACTCATCAATAAACTTGACTTGAAATCAGTTGTTCTTGTAGGTAACTCGATATCAGCGGGGGCCTCCATTATAGCTTCCGCCAAGCACCCTGAACTAATTACAAAGCTAGTCCTCATCTCACCTTTTGCACGCAATGTTCCTATATCACATTTCAAGCTTTTTCTTTTCAGGGTAGCCATCGTAAGACCTTGGGGCCCCTGGGTTTGGGCCAATTACCAGTCTTCCGTTCTCTATCCTTCTGTCAAACCTCCAGACATGGAAACCTATCGTTACTCTATACGGAAAATGCTTTCCCAAAAAGGCAGGATGAAAGCTTTCCAAAAGATGGCCGCAACTAACCATGACAAAGCGCAAGAGAACATTGAAAAATTGAAGGTGCCTACTATGGTAGTGATGGGTTCCAAGGATCCAGATTTTCCAAATCCCAAAAATGAAATGGAGTGGCTAGCTGAACAAATCGGTGCAAAAACGTTAATGATTGAGGGTGCAGGACATTACCCTCAAGCCGAATATCCGGAAGAATTTATAAAATGTTTAATAAATTTCATAGGTGAAGGCAGTGTCTCATAGGGCTGGGTTGACTACAGAAATTGTCGTAGATACAGCAATGAAGATTGCAGATGAAGAGGGTTTAGAAAAGCTAACTCTATACAGGATAGCCGAGGAGCTAGGAGTAAAGCCACCGTCTCTGTATGAGCATGTAAAAGGAACGGATGATTTGATCAAACTCTTGAGATTAAAAGGTCTCAAGCTCATGGCTCAGAAATTGCAGCACGCTGTTATAGGAGTTTCAGGAGATGATGCCATTAAAGCGTTTGCCGATTCATTCAGGCTTTTTGTAAAGAAACATCCTGCAGTGTATAGTGTAACAGTGAAAAGTGATGTTGCAGACAGTAAAGATGTCATATCTGTTGCAGAAGAAATAATTGATACGATTTATGCTGTACTGAAAATTTATGGTATAAAGGAAGACAAACTCGTTCACGCCACAAGATACTTACGCAGCGTGCTACATGGGTTCGTTTCACTGGAAATGTCTGGTGGATTTGGAATAAAAATCAGTCCAGATAAAAGTTTTGAGATGGTTAAAGAAATCATAATATCAAATATGAATTATTGGGTTTGAAAATCTTTTTGTGAAACCATTAGGAAACTATGGCTCATTACTTGACTATTAACAAAAGAAATGGACTTAGATTCCTTGAACAGAAAAGTGGACCGGTCGGGATTTGAACCCGAGGCCTCCTGCTTGCGAAGCAGGCGATCTACCGCTGATCTACCGGCCCGTAACCCAAAATGTTTTACCTGTAATATACCTTTTTTATTTGATCAAATAGAGTTCTGATCATGGTGAAAATTATAATCCTTGTTCTAATAATCATGCAATGAAGCCAGTTGAATATGAAAGGCCATGGATCAGGGATAAACTGGGTCTAAAGGTTTTCACCATAGTTGTTGTTATTTTATTTTCAACAATAGGGCTTCTTTCCCTGCAAAATTCATTTTTTGGACCAACCATCAATATCCAGTCTATTTCAGTTGTAACCAAAGTTAATAATGGTGCTGAGAATTCCTACATCTTTGATTATGGGAAATTTACATATTCAGGCAATTCAAGGATTTCCATTTCATTTCCTTTAAAGTTTGATGCATCAACTGGTGTGATAACAAAAATTGCTGTTTCTGATGGATTTTCAGTAGCGTCATACACTTCTGGAATCATAAGTTCTGGTCAATCTGTCAATGTGATTCTAATTTCACCGGATTACAATTTTTTTGGCAACCTTAACATTTCAATCACTCTTTCCTGAATTTATAGTAGAAGGACAGATAAGTAAATTTTCTCTCTTTCTCTTTTCCTCTGTTCAGATCATATTTCCTTGTAAATGAAGGATTTCCAAATATTCTTTCAATCATGGGATTTCCACTCTCAAAATTAATCAGGTATGAACCCTCAATGCCATCAAGCACATCTTTCAGTTTTTTGTAATCTTCCTCATTGAAATTCTTCACATACCATTTCTTTCCTGGATATGGTGGATCAACGTAGAAAAAGGCATCTCTTTCATCATTCCTGAAAACTTCTGTCCAATCAACTGAACTCAACTCCCATGAAGAAACTCTTGAAATTATGGCAGGCATCCTGTTCAGTGAGTATTGAAATCTCTGCAATCCTCCTTTTTCCTTCTCTGTTCTATAACTCTTACCGAGCCCGCCAAATCCAACATTATACTCATATATGCTTATTATTGCTCTCTCCACAGGATCTCTTGTTTTTGAATTTTTCTGATCAACTATTGTCTTCCATCTCTTAATTTTTTCAAGCAGCTTTTCAGGCTCATTCTTTATAACAAAGAATATGTTAAAAAGTTCACTGTTAATTTCATTGTATGTTATGCGTTTAGCATTCACATTGAGAGAAACGTTTCCTGAACCACCAAAAACATCAATGAATGTTTCTGCATTTGATTTCAGGAAAACTTCATTTATATCCCTTAAGCTTTGCCATTTTGCACCGGGATATCTAATTATCCTGTAATATTTCACAAACAACATATATTGAGAAAATTTAAGTTTTCCCAAATTAATGTAGTAATAAAAAAAGCATCTCTTTTTAAATAACTTCCTTTAATTCAATTTCATGGATAAAGAAAACACTCTTCTCTTAATGATAACCTTGAACCAGGAGGATAGAAAAAAAATTATGGATATTGGTCAAAAATATGGAGTTAATATTGAATTCTACAGAGATGGCATGGATTTATCAGAATACAAATTTTTTCTATTCGGTTTCGGAAAGCTCCGTGAGATTTCAAAATATACAAACATGATGAAAAATCCAATAATGATACAATCTCTTTCTGCAGGAGTTGACATGGTTGATCTGCGGAGTATCCCTAAGGGGACAGTTTTCTGCAGCAATGCTGGTGCATATTCAGTTCCAGTGGCAGAGCATGCCTTCTCTATGTATTTGGCCTTATCAAAAAATCTTCTGACAAATCATATGAAAATGAGGGAAGGGATATTTGATCAGAATACAGAAAGTGACCAGATAAAGGGAAAAACAGCGGGAATAATTGGCTACGGTGGTATTGGAAAAGAGATCGGAAGATTATGCAAAGGGGCCGGAATGAATCTTTTTGTAATTTCAAGGAAGGAGGAGGATAATGTTGATTTCTTCGGAACCTTAGATAAGATCGATTATGTGTTGAGGAACAGTGATGTAATCTTCATTTCAATACCACTGAATAAGTACACGAGGAATCTTATAGATAAGAACAAACTGAATATGATGAAGGAAGAAGCAATTATAATAAATGTTGCAAGAGGGGACATAATAAAAGAGGAGGATCTATATGAACACCTGAAGAGCCATAAAAAGTTCAGGGCAGGTATTGACACATGGTGGCATGAACATCCGGGCAGATTCTCAGAAAAATTTGATTTCCTCTCTCTTCCAAACGTGCTGGGTTCTCCCCACAATTCGGGAATAGTTAAAACAATGGAACAGTACGAGAAAGCAATAGAGAACGTTTCCAGTTGCATGAGGGGAGAAAGACCTAAAAACATTGTTAAAATGGAAGACTATTTTGATATATTATAAAGAAAACGATAAAAAAATATAGTAAAAGAGTATGTGAAAACAGGAAATGCAAAACACAAAATACACACCAATTGATGAAATAAAGAAAGAGCTAACGGATATCACAATAAGAGGTAGGATACTGTCAAAGTCAAAAAGGGAGACAACAACACAAAAGGGTCCCCTTGTATACTTCTACGGTTTGATTGGGGATGAAACAGGTGTTCTTCCATATACTGCCTGGTATATGCCGGACACTGCTGTTGAAAAATCATCTTACATTATCAAAGGGGCATATTCAAAAATTTTCAAGGATAAAGCAAGACTTTATTTTGACAGAAGAACAGTTTTCACACTAATCCCTGATCAGATAGAGGTAAAGAGGGAATACAGGAAGTATAAAATCAGGGATATATCAATGAAGGATCGGTTTGTCTCTGTTGAGGGGGTCGTGGAATCACAGGATGAAAGGGAATACACTTCAAAAGAAGGGGAACAGAAAAAGCTCTACAGATACGTTATGAGGGATAATACAGGGTGGATAAGCATAACCTCATTCAATAAAAAACTGGAGGTGGGCAAGGCTTATGAAATAGAGGGTGCAAGGGTTGATGAATTCAACGGTTATTATTCATTATCACTTTTCGGTTCCTCAAAGATATCTGAGATATCATACAACCTTAATGATAAACCGGGCATTTCATTCATATCTGAGATAGAGAACCCAGTGGGAGGATTGAGGATCACAGGATTTCCTGTATCTTCAGGAGACAGAAGTGGACTAGTTACCAGATGCCCGGAGTGTAGAAAGCTCGTTGACGATCTCAGGTGTCCAGATCATCCGGACAAAGAGCTTGAGCTTGATATCTATCTTTCCTTCACAATTGATGACGGATCAGGCTATATAATGGTAAATGCAGGGTTTGATGCTCTCAAGGAAATACTGGAAAAAGATGATTCATATCTAAAAAACAAGGAAAAACCACCTTTAAAAAGAGAAGTTTCGAAAATGTTGGAGGAAAAAGTACTGTCAAGAGCTCTCGAAATTCATGGAAACGCAAGAAATACAACAAGAGGACTCGCATTCAGGGCACTTAAAATTCTGCCTATTGATGAATCAAATGTTAAGGAGATAGAGAGCATACAGGAGGAAGAATTCTTATGATGGAGAGAAAAAGGGAACCATCCTACTGGGTATTTTCAAGAGAAATTTCAGAGAACTCTCAGACAATAGAAGAGAGCGATGAGGACGGAAAAAGGGAATATACAATAACACCAACAGGGGTCATTGGAAGAAGATTCGTTTTTTGCGGTACAGTGACTGAGAAGAGGGTTGAGGATAACAGTACAAGGCTTGTTATATCTGATAGAACGGGGGCATTTTACGTGAATGTATTTCATAAGGAATTCAATGAACATATATGGAAAAACATGGAGAAAATAAATGAAAACAGTAACGTTTTTGTGGTTGCAAAGATAAATTTTTTCAGAAGTGCTGAGGGAAGATTGTTTTCAAACATGAATCCGGAAATAATCAAAGAAACTGATCTGAATTCGCTGAATTACTGGAATGCCAGAACAGGCCATTTTTTAAGGAGGAGACTGATGGCCATAAATGAGATCAAAAAAAGTCCTGAGATCGACATAAAGACACTGAGTGGAATGGGATTCACAGAAGAGGAGGCAAAGGGTGCTGTGGAAGCAGTTGCAAGATATGTAGATTACAATTATGGAACATTTGAGGAACTTCTTTCAGTGGTAAAGAAGCCTGAACTTCCTGAGGACACTTCCCTCCTGAAAGAGGAGGTTCTTGAAGAGATAAGGAAACAGACACCATCAGGTGGAATACACTATGATGATCTTCTTGTGTTTGTGAGAAACAAGGGAAAGGATGCTCTTGAACTTGATGAGATTTTAAACTCACTTGGAATAGAGGGAGAGATATATGAATCATCTAAGAGAAAATTTAAATCCCTCTAACAAAATACTTATTCAATTTAAGTAGAAGATGATTTAGATGCCAGATGATATATTTCAGATTTTCATAGACTTCTTCAATCAAAAATTTGGAAAATCACTTGTGATCAAGGGAAATCCAGGAACCGGAAAGACCACATTTGTTTTGGAACTTGCAAATAAACTAATAGAAACGCAGCCAGTTTATTATCTGTCTTCAAGATTCACAGATGAACCTCTTAAGGAAAGTTTTCCAATTGTGGAAAAAATATCATACCGTTTCAATGAGGATAAATTCAAACTCACTGGTGAATACAAATATGTTGTCACTGAATCCCTTCAAAAACTGGCTAAAAAAATTGAGGAGGAAACTGCAAGTGGAACATCAAATTTTAACACTTCAGGAATAGTATTCAATTTTGCTGATGTCATGCCGGAACTTAATTCCATATATTCATTTGTTGACACCAACATTGACAAGGGGCCTGTCATAATAATTGACTCAATTGAGGCAATATCTAATTCTTACGGCATTTCAGACAACCTGCTTTTCTCAATACTCCAGAATGATATTGTGGAGAAGAGCGGAGGCGGTTTAATAGCAATACTTGAGACAAGTGAGAATAAGGCTATTGAGTACTATTCTGATGGATCAATAAGTACCAGGATACGTTTCGAGAAAAACTATCTTTACAGGTATCTTTCAATTGAAAAGATGAGGGGAGTACCAATAGGCTCATCTCCATTTTTTCCATTCTCGTTAAAGAATGGAAGGTTTAATCTATATCCACAGATACAGATAAATTTCAGAATCGCAAAAATAAACAAGGAAATGGAAAAGGAGTCCGATGGTAAGATAGTTATGGGAGATTCCTCATTAATAGAACTTGGTATCAACAAGATGAATGAAATACCAACCGGCTCCATTTACATGATTCATATTGAGGGAAAAACAGACAGGCTCCAGTATGTTGCAGATATAATTAAAAATAATATGATAGTTTTCAATCTTTTAAAGGGAAACGGGGTTGTGGACTCAACATCATCCTCCTATGATACACGAAGATATCTTGAGATTGTGTTGGGAAAGAAAAATATGAAAAATTATCTTGCTTCGTGGATAACCAAGGAGAAGAAATTAAACACTTTTACAATTGAAGGGAAGAGCTTGGTTGAAGATTTCTCCCTTGAAACAATTGATTACAATTTTGCGGGAGAGGGAAGGATGAAACTCTATATTTTCTCTTCAGACTACATATCCCATCTCTACGGTGAAAACTATTCCAAAGACCTTCTGACCATGATAAACAACATAAGGTCAACAGGTGCAATAGTAATCTTTGCTGATGATAAGATGGCAAAGGAATACTCTCATTATGCAACAGTAACCATACATCTGATTGATTTGGATGGGTTGGTATATGCAAATATAGGTTCAACAAAAAATTACATTATTTATGAAAACATAAACGAACTTGGCCTGTCATCAATAGGTCTTATGGAAGTGTTGTAAAATAATATTATGAGGTATTACATACTGACTTCATGTATCCAGATCAAAGGCCTAGAAGACTCAGATCCTCCTCAGTGCTAAGGGACCTTGTTTCGGAATATTCAATTGATCATAAGAAAATGATCATGCCTGTTTTTGTGAACGGGAACATTGATAAAAAAATGGAAATCAAAAGCATGCCTGGCATTTTCAATTATCCACTGAATGGTGAACTGGAGGATTACGCCAGGTCCCTTAATGAAAAAGGTGTCAGATCAGTAATTTTATTCGGCATACCGGATCACAAAGATTCTGAGGGAAGCGATGCCTTCAGTGAAAAAGGTGTTGTACAGAGAGCCATTCAATATTTCAAAAGTAAGGGAATGTTTGTCATAACCGATCTGTGTATGTGCGAATACACAGATCATGGGCACTGTGGAATTGTGAAAGGTAATGATGTTGATAATGATGAGACACTTTCCTACTATGAAAGAATTGCTGTCAGTCAGGCAAAGAGTGGTTCTGATATGATTGCACCAAGTGGAATGATGGACGGACAGGTTGCAAGCATAAGAAAGGCTCTGGACTCTCATGGTTTTAAAAATATACCAATAATGGCATACTCTGCAAAATATGCATCATCACTGTACGGTCCTTTTAGGGATGCAGCACAGTCAAAACCAGGCTTTGGAGACAGAAAGACATATCAGATGAATCCATCAAACATGAATGAAGCAATGAAGGAGATTGAAATGGATATACAGGAGGGGGCAGACATAGTCATGGTGAAGCCCGCAACATTTTATCTTGACATAATCAGGCTTGCCAGGGAAAGATTCAACGTTCCAATTGCTGCCTATAGTGTCAGCGGGGAATATTCAATGATAATGAATGCAGTGAGATCAGGTTTTCTGGATGAATCAGCAATAACGGAACAAATTCTTTCCATATTCAGGGCCGGGGCCTCCATGGTAATATCCTACTTCACTGAGTATCTGGCAGAGAAACATAGGAACATTTAAAATTATATTAATATGGGTGTATCATAATGAAGCTCTCTTACTTTATAGAAATGAGGGATTGTAATTCAGGTTTCTACGAAATAGCCATGAACATTGAAAACATAGAGGAAGACAGTGTTATTGTAACAATGCCTGCCTGGACTCCTGGATCCTATCTCATAAGGGATTTTGCAAGGAATGTGAGAATGCTACGTGCAAGATCATTGGAGAATGAACCTATCGATATTGTAAGAAAGGACAAGTCAAGCTGGAGAATACTTAACGGACAGGCAAAATCATTCATAATAACATATGAGGTGTATGCGGGTGAATTATCAGTAAGAACATCACATCTTGACGGAAGGCATGGATTTGTTCTGGGTTCAAGTGTGTTTCTGTATCTTGAAGGATACAAAGATCAATCGGTGGAATTGACTGTAAAACCGCCACAGGGCTGGCATATTTCAACAGGTCTTGAAAAAATAGGAGAGAACAGGTTTAGGGCAACAAATTACGATGTGCTTGTGGACTGTCCAATGGAGATAGGAACACACAAATCCTTCATGTTTACAGTGGATGGAAAGGAACATGAGGTGGCCATATTTGGCGAAGGAATTTACGATGAGAACATCATAATAAGGGACATGAAAAAAATTGTGGAGGCCGCAAGAAATATTTTTGGTGGCTTTCCTTACAAAAGATATGTTTTTCTTATTACCATTATTGATCAGGAGGGTGGAGGCGGTCTAGAGCACATGAATTCATGTGCAATTAATATAAATCGTTTTTACCTTACGGAGGAGGAGAATTACAAAAAATTCCTTCTTATAGTGGCACATGAGTTTTTCCACCTTTGGAACGTTAAGAGAATAAGACCTTCAGAGCTTGGTCCTTTCAATTATAAGGAGGAAACTTATACAACACTTCTTTGGTTCTCTGAGGGGGTAACCGACTACTATGCAAAACTAATTTGCCTTAGAGCCGGACTTATTGATGAAAAACAATATTATGAGTTGATTGCAGATGACATTATGCAGTATTCAATAATGCCAGGAACGAAATACGAATCTGCAGCTGACTCATCTTTTGATGCTTGGATAAAACTTTACAAACCATCCCCCAACAATATTAACAGTTACGTTTCATATTATCTAAAGGGTCAGATACTCGGACTTCTCATAAATATAAGGATTGGGGAATTCACAAAAGGCACTAAATGCCTGGATGATGTCATGCGGGGCCTTATGGATAAATTTAACAGGGATGGAAAGGGAATAGGTGAAAAAGAACTCTTACAGATACTTAACGATGTGTCTGGTATGGACTTTTCTCCCTTTTTCCAAAGATTTGTAAGAGGAACTGAAAAGATAGATTTCCAGAAAGAACTAAAGAGAATAGGCCTTGAATTAAAGGAAATATACAGAAAGGATGGAAAAGAGGAAAAAAATGGTACCATGGGACTCTTTCTGAGGGGGGAAAAAGTAGAATCCGTTATAGAAGGTTACCCCGCCCAGAAGGCAGGCATATCTCCAGGTGATGAGATAGTTGCTGTTAACAATTACCGTTTTACATCACATTTCAGGAAGCCTTTTATAAAATCCTATTCACAGTTGGAAGTTGATCGATTCCCTGAATTCAAACCCGGTGATGAAGTCAACGTGAAATATTTCAGAAATTCAATTCTTTATGATACAACTGTAATTCTTGCAGAACAGTTCCCGGAAAAAATTGACATATATCCATCAGCAGAAAGGGATGAATCAAAGGATAAAATCAGGGGAAAGATATTGAGAGGGCAGTGAAGAAAAATCTTAAAATTTTACAAATTTCATTTCACACATATCTCAGATAATCTCTCTAAAAGAATAGGAATCTATTTATCAATAAAATTCAGAACGAAAGAGGAATGGGAAAAAATCAGGATGAAGTTACATCAACAATTGAGACTGAAAGAACGGTCTCAAAAAAATAGTAAAACTCTTCGTATAATATGACCTTACGAAACTACTATTTAATTTGAAAAACAATATTATTCAATTTTGTATTTCCACAAATATGATGGGAAAATTTTTAATCAGAAATGGCAGAACTTATATTGCAAAAATTTCTGGAGATGACATTCTTGTATATTCAGATCCTGTGGAAATAAATTCTGCGTTTTCAATGATAAACAAAATAGATAATTCTGAGTCAAAGTTTCATCCTATTGATGCCTCATATGAAGAACTGTTGATACCGGTTGATCCGGAAAAAATACTCTGCCCCGCTTTGAATTACGCTAAACACTCACAGGAAACGGGGCAGAAAAGGCCTGATTTTCCATATTTTTTCAGCAAATTCAGGAACTCCCTTAATACGATGCATGGTAACATTGAAAGATACAGGGAAGACAAACTTGATTATGAAGGAGAGATATGTGCCATAATTGGGAAAAAGACAAAATTTTGCTCCATAAGAGAGGCAGAGGAATCAATAGGAGCATATGCCGTGGTAAATGACGTCAGTGAAAGATCAGAACAGGATAAGTTCAGTGAGTCTCTGGGAAAAAACTGGATACCTGCAAAAACAAGGGACGGATACCTTCCCATTTCTAATACATTCTCCACGGAACCAGAGGAAAGGTTCAGGATAGAAACTTTTGTAAACGGTGAAAAGAGACAGGATTCAATAGACGAAGAAATGATCTTCAGTTTCCCGGAGATGATCTCATACATTTCTAAATTCATGACATTGTATCCAGGAGATATGATTCTTTCAGGAACACCATCAGGTGTAGCTAAATCAGGTAAATTTCCATACCTGAAAAATGGTGATGTTATTGAAGTGAAAAGCGAAAAAATTGGACTATTGAGGAATAGGGTTGTGGATGCCTCTTCAGAACGTTAACTTGGGTTCACTTAAAAAAATAATTCTGCCATTTTCCAAATTATATTCTGATATGTGTGACAGTTATTCTATAAGAAAGCAGGAAAACAGACATATAACAGTGAGATTTTCCATTTATGATGTGACTGTTAAATATTTTTTTATGGATTGGTTTTTCTTCGGTTTTCCAAAAAACATGATGAGGACATCTACTGAATCTTACGGAAATTTTCAGTGTTTTGAGAAAAATGTTTGCAAGATTAACACCAATTATTTCAGAGGCATAGATTATCATGGAGCGGAGGCAGCTTGCTTTTACATAGATGATCTATGCGTTGAGATGCATGGAAATCCTGAAAATTTTGAAAAAGTTCTGAATTCTCTTAACATAATAAGAAGCACGAATAGCTCATTTTTAGTCAAATCATTTTACTGCCATGCAAAACCTGAATCTATTGAATGGTTTGAAGAAAAAAATATTGCAATGTTAAAATGGATAAAAAAAACTGATAGACAGGGTGATCTGATTGGTGATTCTCAGGGAACAGGAAAAAATATGATGATAAAAATATTCGTGAATGATTTGAAATCGTATTTCTGGTTCATGAGAGCAAGGAAAAATGAGGAAAGCACCTCCATTTATACATTCTGGAAAAAAGGTGATATTTTCAGGGAAAATTTCAGACTGGATGAATGGGAAATATATGGAATAAGCAGGAACGGGCCATGGATTTCATTAAGAAGGAATGGTGAATGGATTGAATACTTTTCATCTCCGTCTGGTAATGAAAAATATGTCACACATTTGATTGAAAACATTCATTTAGAGAGGAATATGTAATGGTTTACAGGTATTCAAGAACTCATTACCTGGAAAATAAGGGTGAGAAGTATAAGGGTCAAGCTGGAAAATACATTCTTGGCAAAAGATCAAATGGCAGCAATGTTTATTTCAGCGAGAGAGAACTTTTATTTCACTCACTCATTATAGGACGAACTGGCACTGGAAAATCAACATTTTTAAGATCAATTTTGAAAAATATAGGATCACTTGAAAACACCAATATTATAATGATCGATTTCCACGGTTCACTTGCAAATCAAATCTGTTCTGATCTTTCAAATAAGGAAATAGTGTATTTCGGAACTGATATGGAGAGCCAAATTGGTGTGGGCATTAACATACTGTCAGGTGCCAGAAATAACCCTGTATCACTATATCTTTTATCAAAGATACTTTCAAAGGAAGAGAGTTTTTCCTCAGGAACATGGGGACCAAGGCTTCAGACGATCTTCACCGCAATACTTAGAAAGGCTGTTGAGTTGAATGAAAATCTAACACTTGGCGACTTCCTGAATATAATAAACAATAGAGAAAAGATGAAAGAAATAATAAATAAATCGGACGAGCATTCAAAAAACGCAATTAAAAACCTAATAATCAAATGGGACCGATGGTCAGAGTACATATCAAGTTCAATCAACAAACTTCTACCTCTGGTGAGCGATTGTGAAATCTCATCATTAATAGGAAGAAGAGAAGATACCGTAGACATACACAGATTACTCCGTGAAGGAAACAGTCTAATCATAATTGACACATCAAAAACAAGGCACTCTCAACAACAATCATCAATAATAGCGGGTGCAATTTTAAACAGAATATGGACGGATGTAATTTCCAGAGGAACGGTAAAGAAAACTGTTATAATAATTGATGAGGCACAGAACCTTAACTCATCACTGGTAAATGAAATATTGAGTGAGGGGAGAAAGTTTAACCTTTTTCTTTTCCTGTCATCACAGTTCTTTCTGCAATACGATGAAGAAATTCAGGAATCAATACTCTCAAATTGTGGAAACTTTTACATTTTCAACGTATCAAAAAAGGATGCTGACAGAATTTCATCCCTTGTTGGCAATATTAGATTAAGGGATTCCATATTGAAATCCATACTGGAGGGAGGAATGCATAATATTACATACGTTGGTACAAGAGCAGAAAATGGATTAAGAGTGGACTCTTTCAAATCCATTCTTTTGGAAGACGATTATAAAATTCCAGATTTCAAAGGAAGTATAAGGAAATACGGAAGGAAAATTGAGAATGAAACAAATTTATATGGGAATAAAGAGGATCATAAACACCAAAGCCTTGAAATTCTCATTGAAAGCTATTTAAAATCCAAGGGCTACAGGGTATTCAAGGAGACAGACATAGGTGGATTAAAGCCCGACCTTTTCTTTTTTAAAAACGGTGTTCCTGTGTTTGTGGAAGTTGAAAACAGCGATATTAAGCACAAGAGTAGGATAGTGGAGAAGGCAATAAATTATAGTGCATCATATATGATCTTTTTATGCGGTGAAAATGAATCAACTTCCTTGAGGGATTTCTTTCTGAACAAGGAAAAAATTATACATTACCTAGATGAATTGAAAATGGAAGGACGTAACACTTTTTTCAATCCCTTGAAAATTTCCATAATAGAAGAGAGAAAAAATACATTTTACATATCAACAGAGAGTGGTCTAAGAAGATGGTCACCAGAATTCCTTTTCAACTCATCTTTCAGAATGAAGGAGAATGAAGATCCTCATTTACTGGAAATTATGGAAAAAAGCAAAACTCATTTTATAAAAAATTATAATAATATTAACAACTCAGATGAAAAGAAAACAGTTTTAGATTTTTTCATTTGAGTAAATATTAAAATAATGGTATCCAGTCTAATTGTTAACATATATAAATAAAAGGAATACTTTTATAATAAATTTCGATAGTTGAAATATGATAAACGAAGAAGTAAATGAGGAAAACTTTTACGAAAAAACATACAATTTTGTTAAGAGGCATTCTGCAACAAACAACGCATTTATCGACAGATTTGCTCGTGGAGATATAACCGTGGATGAATTTAAAAGATTCTCCATAGAGTTTTACCACTTTACAAGGGAATGGCCAGCCATTCTTGGAACACTACTTGTTAATACACCAAATGAAGATGATGCAGCAAATCTCACAACCATATTGGTTTCAGAGCTTGGAGACATGGATCCAACAAAGAGGCATGAACTGTTGTACAGAAAGTATCTGAGAAGTATAGGGATGGAGCCAGCGGATCTGGTTAAGAGAAAACAGTTGCCCACTACGAAGGAATGGCTTGACGGAATGAGAAGTTATTTCTCAGGAAACTACTACGAAGCACTTGGTGCTGAATTTGGTCTTGAAAACATGGCAATACCTATGTGGGACAAGATACTTTCTGGTTTCAGGGAATTTTTCAAAAAGCATCCCGAATTTTCAAAGGCAGATATAGAATATTTCACATTTCACAGAGAACTTGAATCTCACCATGAAGAGGCAATGGAAGATGTGCTTGGAACTCATAAGAAGGAAAAAGAGGCCAGGGAGGCTTTCTTCAGGGGTGCAGATGGTATACTGAACCTTGAGGAAAAGTTCTGGCTCGGTCTTTCAGATTAATATTTTTTGATAACAGTTTTTTATTCTTTTTTAATAATCCCAATAATGGATTTATTTCTCATTAGGCATGGCCAGACAGATTGGAACCTGGAAGGAAGGTGGCAGGGTTCCCTGGACATCCCACTGAATGAAAGGGGTGTAATGGAGGCAATCTCCTTAAGGGAAAAGGTAAATTCAATAAAACCCGATATAGTTTATTCATCAGATCTTAAAAGAGCATATGAAACAGCCAGGCTTGCCTGCAAGGATATGAATGTTCAGATCATTAAGGACAGCCGCCTAAGAGAAAGAAATCTTGGAGATTTTGAAGGGCTCACAACAGATGAGGTAAGCAGACTTACGGGAACTGAAATGAATATCCTCAGAATAATATCCTCAGACTGGGATGAGTATGGTGTTGAACCCCTTTCCTCACAGTTTAAGAGGGCAAGAGACTTTCTGAAAGATATCTCAGGTAAGAATTTTGATAAGGTGCTTATATTTTCACATGGAGTGATGATTGGTGTTATAAGTGAGATCATAACTGGTGAGAATTTTACCAAAAAAAGGATTGAGAACGGGCAGATCATCAGGTTAAGATTAAATAGGAATCTGTGATATTTTTCTATGATATGGAAAAAAGAGGGAAACATCATATATGCTAAACTGGAATATGAAAAGGATATTTTTGAAGAACTTGAAAATCTTGTTAAAGAGGCGGGAATTAAAAATGGTATGATCATTTCAGGTATAGGGGCAGGCTACAGTATGGATATAGGTTATTTTAAAGATGGAAAATATGAAAGGGAAGTTTATAAGAATCAGATGGAAATAACATCATTTTCAGGCTCAATTTCAGAGGATGAACCAAGGTTCCACATACACATAAATCTTGCGAGACAGGATCATACAATTATTGGTGGCCATTTATTTGGTGGGAAAATCAGGCCACTATTGGAATTAACCATCCTTGAAACAGGTGTGGCATTCGGAAGAAAGATGAACGAAAAATCAAATCTTAAGGAACTTTATTTCAAATAATTATTTTTTATTCACCAACTCTTTTATTAGATCAAGATGCCATGGTTCCCTTTCCCTTAGTTCTCTGAAAATTCCTTCCGCATCCTCCATCTTTATCCCGTACTTTGACATGGTTTCATAAAGTCCCAGATCCTTTAAAAGTCCCTGGATAAGATATGCGGCATCGTCCGCCTGATGCTTTTCTGCCTTAACTCCATCAATTGCTTCTGCAATCTCTTTCATTTTTTCAGGGAAAAATTTCCCATAGAATTTCATGGTCTCAGGTAAAGTGATGCAAGACGTTATTCCATGTGGAATGGAAAATCTTGCACCAATGATCTTACCTATGTTATGACTAACTCCCATTGGCGAATCATAGACCTGAAGATATGAATACCAGGCCCCAATGAAGCATTTTAGCCTTGCCTCATCTGTTGTGTATTCTATGTTATTGTAAAGTAATGAAATTGCTTTAAGTGCAGCCATTTTTCCAATATCTGAAATAGTTTCGTGTATGTATGTTTCCACAGCGTGATCAATGGCCCTTATGCCAGTTGACCTCCACAATCTCTCAGGGGTTTCCCTTGCAGATTCTGGATCGATCAGGATTGCCTTTGGAGTTATTGCCTTATCCCTCACTCCATTTTTGATACCGCCAACGCTGTAACCAGCTATATGTGAAAACTCTGATGCTGAAAGGGTTGTTGGGATGGCAATCTGTGGGATTTCTACATTATACTCATATCTTATCATTTTTGCTGCATCAATGACACTTCCGCCTCCCATTGATATTATTCCTGTACACTTTTCCCTTCTCATGGTATCTACAGCAATCTCTATATCTGAAATTGGTGAGTGTTCCCTGATATAATTTCCAATAACATAGTCAATGTCAATATTATTGATTACTTTCCTGAATGCGTTTGTTTTAGAAACGGAGGAGGATGTTATTATCATTACCTTACCTATTGAATAATCGTGTATTATTTTCCCTGCCCTCTCCAGAACACCCTTTCCGTAAATTACCCTGTCAATGGGAAGATAATTAAATTCCATTATTTCCTGTGCCATGATCTCATGTATTCTTGATCTTCAACATCAATTGCAAGCCTGGTTGGTATCATTGGATCGTAGGTCTCTATCATTACCGCAACTTCATCTGTCCCTTCTTTTCCTATTGCAGATTCTATGGCACCAGGTTGTGGCCCATGGATAATGCCTCTGACGTGTACGGTTATTGATCCTGGTTCTATTCCCTTTCTGCTCATGAAATTTCCGGAAGAGTAAAACAGAAATTCATCAACATCTATATTGTTGTGATAATATGATATTGGTATACTCCTCGGATGAAAATCATACTTCCTTGGAAGGAATGTTCCAACCATCATGGATTTAGACGAGAATGTTTCATGCACAGGGGGTGGTTGATGTAATTTTCCAACTATTGGGGCCATCTTGCTGACATTAATGGCCCATGGATAGAGATAACCATCCCATCCAACAACATCCATCGGGGAAGTTTCTCTCTCCTCTATTGCAAAATAATCCCCATAATCCACATACACTCTGAACTTTCCCTTTTTATCCTCAGGAGTCGTAAATTCAGGAATCCTTATGTCCCTTGTGTAGAATGGTGTTCCTTCCTTTAGCTGACCATACACATTCATGTATCTCTTTGGAATTGTTATGTTATCCCTGCTTTCTATTATCAAAAAATAAGAATCTGCACTGGAAGAAAACTTAAAAGTTAGCCCCTTTGGAACATAAATGTAATCATGTTTAGAGAACTTCACTTTTCCAAGAACAGAATTTAACTCACCATCACCTTCGTGAACAAAAATGATCATGTCATTCAGGGCATTCCTGTAAAAATCATCACTTTTCTCAAGAGGTTTTAAAACACTCACCTTTACATTACCTGCAATTAATAGCTTCCTTCTACCGTTTATAAAGTTCCCATATCTATCTATTTTTCCGGTTCTGTAATGTCTGTGTTTTAATTGGAAGTTTTCAATATTATCATTCTCAATTTTCTCATACTTTATGTCCACCACATCTGTAGGTTCATTTATGTGATACAGAAGGGAATATGGGCCATCAAAACTCTCCTCTCCAAAAAGTTCCTCTCTTCTAATTCTTTCCTTACTATCAAAGGTGTGCCTAAGTTCCGGCACTTCACCCATCTTTACGTAAAAAACCATATCATATCACCTCATTTTCAAGTTCACCAAGAACATTGGATTTAATTCTTACCACATCACCCTTTTTCAGATAATCTTCATCATTTGGGTTTCTTTCAAAAATGCACCCTCCTGGCAGTGTACCTGTCATTATGACATCTCCTCTGAGTATCCTAGAATCCATTGATATATATTCAATAAGCTCCCCGATTGACCAGTACATTGATTCCATATTTGACGAAGAGAATTTCTTTCCATTAATGTAAGATTCAACATTTATGTTAAAAGTTTTTCCATTCCATAGATCCATGATAGTATCAACAGTTGTCACATAGGGTCCAATACTTGTTGCAAAATCCTTTGATTTAGATGGGCCAAGATTTAATTTTGCCTCATCTTTCCAAACATCTCTTGCACTCCAATCGTTCATGAGTGTGAGTCCATAGATATATTTGAGGGCCTCTTCTTTTTTAATATTTGAACCGTTTTTTCCTATGATTATGCCTATTTCAACCTCAAGATCAAGACATTTAGTAAAATAAGGATACTCAAGTTTTTCCATATTCCCAAGTAATTTATCCTTGTTGGTGTAATAGTATACCGGAAATTTGTACCAGGTGGGATCCATATCAAGGCCTCTGGCCTTTCTTGAATTTCGCACATGTTCCTCGAATGCATAACAATCCCTTATCTGATTGACCACTGGAATTGGAGGGAGAAATTTTTCAAGAGTACCGTCTATTTTGATTTCATCATTGAACTCCCTAGTAATGCCATAATAACCATTTAGGTATACATTTTCAGTGATATCAAAATAATTTCCGTTTTCATAAGAAAAAAAAATTTCTCTGTTTTTGTAAAAGCCTCTACCAATTCTCATGATTTCACAGATTCCCTCTCTTTGCCTGGTCTTTTTCTATGGATTCAAAAAGCGCTTTGAAATTTCCCTTACCAAAGGAAGTTGCACCTTTCCTCTGAATTATCTCATAGAAAAATGTTGGCCTTGCTCCAGTTGGCTTTGTGAATATTTGAAGCAGATATCCATCATTATCCCTGTCTATAAGTATGTCAAGATTTTTAAGTTCTTCAATATCCTCATCTATTTTTCCTACTCTGTCTTCAATGTTGTCATAGTAGGAATCGGGTGCTTCCTGAAATTCAATACCATTCTTCTTCATTTTCCCAACAGTCTCAATTATGTTTTCAGTGTGTATGGCAATGTGTTGTACTCCAGGCATATGATAATAATCAAGGTATTCCTGTATCTGTGATTTTTTAAGTCCCTTTGCTGGCTCATTTATTGGGAACACTATCTTTCTGTTATTGTAATGCACAACCTTTGATCTCAGAGCTGAGTATTTTGTGCTTATATCCTTATCATCAAAACTTATTAAAGGTTCAAATCCAAAGCCCTCAACGTAGTAATTAACCCAATTCTCCATTTTTTTCTCTTCAACATTTCCAACTATGTGATCGAATCTCTTTATACCAAAATTTTTCGAATCATCTTCCACTCTGACAAAGCCCGGTGGTAAATCACCATCATACTCACCGTAATCAATGAGGGAATGTACAGTCTCTCCATAGGTACTTGCAACCGCTTTATAAATCGTACCATTATCTGTTTTTATTTTGGATGGTTCAGTAACCTTAACTATCTTCCTCTCCTTCACCTCACTTATGGTGTCATCCATGTTTTTCACTCTTATGGCAATATCTTTAACACCATCACCATGCTGAGCAATATGCCTCGCAATCTCTGAATCACCATCCAGAGGGGTGGTCAGCATTATTCTTGTATTGCCCTGTTCCACAAGATATGATATTCTGTCTCTCACCCCGGTTTCAAGTCCTGCATAACCTATTATTTTGAATCCAAGACCATATTTATGATAATAGGCCCATTGCTTTGATGATCCAACATAAAATTCAACATAGTCTACCTTATCAAGTGGTTTTTCCGTCATACTGTAATATCTAATATTTTATATAATAAGATTTCCCGACTTAATATATTCCATGATACTGATTATCATATAATTTTCACCTGTTTTTCAGTCTTTTCCTTTAAACCTTGTTTTTTTAATTTTAAATGTAATATAAGTATTTATATGCATTATATATCCCCCATTGATCATATTATGGACGAATTAACTCCAAATGCTAAAAAGGTTTATGAGTCACTGAAAAAAATCGGGGCAGTTAGTGAAGAAAAACTAAAAACTGCTGATGATATAATGAAGGCATCTTCCCTGGGAAAGGCCATAGTAAACGGGGCGCTTCAGGAATTACAGAATAAAGGATATGTAAAAAGAGTGGCAAGACAGAAAAGCGCAGGATATTTTGTGATAAAATAAATATTTTTCAGATAAATATTTATTCCTAACTTTCCTTTACATTATAAAGGATGAAAACTCTTATTCTTAACATAGACAGGGACAATGATTTTGGTGTAAAATGCGGAATCACTGCACCTGTCATAGGTTATTCTCAATGTTATAGTGCAGCCGTAAGGCTAATAACAGTTGACCCTGAAGATTCAGACGCAAATGCCCTTTTCGGTGCGCTAAAACACTATGAAAAACTACAATCAGAGGGGGAAGACATAGAAATAGCTCTTGTGACCGGGGACGAAGACGTTGGAGAAAAATCAGATCAGATCATATCAAAACAGCTGGACGCAATATTTAACGAGGAAAAATACGACAGCGTGATTTTGATATCAGACGGGGCTGAGGACGATTATGTGATCCCTCTGGTGTTGTCAAAGGCAAAGATAAGATATGTAAAACACATAATAGTGAGGCACAATCAGAACATAGAATCATTATACTATTACATTGTAAAGGCTGTCCAGGACAAAAAGATGATTAAAAAAGTTGCAGTTCCCGTTGGTCTTCTTCTTCTCACATACGGTGCTGTCTCTCTGATTTTTAACATAATTTTCGATTTCATGAGCGGAAAGTTCGTAAGCAATAACCCTTCAGATTATGCCGCAATATTTGTCACAGTGGTTATCGGGGCATATTTTGTAGACAAAGGTTTCGATATGGGGATGCATTTTTCCTCTCTTATATTGAGGTTGAGAACTTATTCAGAGGAAGCAAGAATAATGTTCATCGGACTCATTGTTGCAATAGGTCTTGTAATGGTTGGTATAGCTGACACATATTCACTTCTTATCGTTAAGTCACTTCCCGGCCTTGATAATTTTCTTAGATTCATTCAGAATTTCAGCCTTTGGATTTATGCAGCTCTCTTCACATTGGGCATATTCCGGATAGTTGACAGTTTCATAGGAAACGGTAAAAGAGATTTCAAAAATTATTATTCAATAATATTCCTTCTTGCTGCAGAATTGGTCTTCTTCGGCATGACGGGATACATAAGATTTGTTTTGAAGTATGAGACAAATCATTATGGAATTTTTTCTATGATACTCCTGTTTACGGGAATCGGCATAGCAGTTCTTACCGCAGTAATGAGGAAGAGATTACAGCCCGGTTTGGGGGCAGAAACAAGTGGAAACTGAAGAGGAACGATGGTGCAGAAAGTACAAAAACATATGTGAAAATTTAAAAATAAATTGTGCCGACGACTACACTTCATTTTCTATTCTAAGATCAAAATGTAAGTTTGAAGATGATGTCATTAAAAAATTGGAACTATTTCGTGGAAAAGATTTTAAAATAATCGGTGGTGCAAAAAAGGGCATTTCATTAAATGTGGGAAAAAATTCTGTGGTCTTAGTCGCAGATTCTGGCATTGAAAATTTGTCAAACATAGTGCCTGACATCATAGTTACTGATCTTGATGGGGAAAACGAAAGGATAAAAATGTGCGTTAAGTCTGGCTCCATACCAGTTGTACATGCACATGGAGATAATATGAATAAAATTAAAAATGAAAAGAATATTTTCGAAGGTTATTTTTTTCCTACAGGGCAGTCTTGCCAGATTCCTAAAAAGAACAACCTTTTTGGTTTTACAGATGGAGACAGAGCAGTATTGCTAGCAGATAGACTTGAAGCATCTTCAATTGAACTTCTATGTTTCGATTTTGAAAACCCTTCAGACAAAGGAAATCGTGAATTGAAAAAGAAAAAACTAGAAATTTCCAAGGAAATAATTAATGAAATTAGCATGAAAAGAACTGGAAAAACAATAGAGAAAAATGGTTTTATTTTTTGATAATTTCTCCATCTACAAATATTACTGGAAAATTCACAATGTTTGGCGTCAGAGCCTCATCTATATCCCTTCCCTGGCCAATCATCTTTAACCGTTTACTTCCATTGCTGTTTCTCACTTTTTCTATGAAATCATTTAAATTTACTTCTCCATTATGAAAATACGTCTCAACCGCCTGAGCGAAATAAAAATCCTCATCAGCAGTTCCGTCTGGCCTTCCGGACATAAAAATGTCAATTTCGTCAAATTGTTTAAGTTGGTCAATTGTTGCTGTGAAATTTACAAATGATCCTATATAAATAGGTCCATTATTTTCTATCCGTTTTAAAACCTTTGTACCATTTGTAGAGGTGAATGCAACAATTTTTCCTTTTAGATCTGTATGGTTTGCTTCATATGGTGAATTACTCATCTGAAAGCCGGGAATCTTGAAGCCATATCTTTCCCCTGAAAGAATTACTGATGGATCTTTTTTTTTCAAAAGTTTTACCTCTTTAATACTGGAAAATGGTATGACTTTCAATGCACCAGACTTAAGCATCAGTGGAATGGTAGTGGTCGATCTGAAAACATCTACAAGAAGCTTAGGATTGTCAGAAATTTTTAGGGCTTTTCTACCCTCAACAATGTTAACTCTCAATGAAGGGTTAATGTAAAAAAGTATTAAAATAAATCATCAATACAGTTTGGATATTCAAATGGCACAGGAAGTCAAAACAATGGTAGAGGGTGGAAAGGCAACAACTGGTCCTCCTCTTGGTCCAGCTCTAGGTCCTTTGGGGCTGAATCTTGGTCAGGTGGTAAAGGAAATAAACGAAAAGACAAAGGATTACGCTGGAATGCAGGTACCCGTCATAGTTAGGGTGACAGATCCTACAAAAAAGCTTTATGAGATAGAAATAGGCATTCCTCCAACATCTGCTCTAATTAAGAAGGAGATAGGGATAGAAAAGGGTTCAGGAAAGAGGAAAGAACAGATTGCAGGGAACGCCACATTGGATCAGATAAAGAAGGTTGCAAAAGCAAAGATGGATGCAATGTTATCAAATGATTTGAAAGCAGCAGTAATGGAGGTTCTTGGAACAGGACTCACACTTGGAATTACAGTGGATGGAGAAGACTGCAAAACAGTTCAGGAAAAAATAAGGAAGGGAGAAATCAAAATAGAGTGAAACATTTATTTAGTATTTTCCACTTTACCAATCTACCCGCATTACTGTGTTTTTTCACAGGAGGGATAATATGAGTTTGGAAGATAAGATTAAGAAAGCAAAACAGGAATCAAAGGAAAGAAAATTTACGGAAACACTTGATCTCGCAGTGAATCTGAGTGGCGTGGACCTCTCAAATCCGAAAAACAGGATAAATGAGGAGATAATACTGCCCAATGGAAGAGGTAAAGAGATGAAAATAGGAGTTTTTGGCAGTGAAGAGATGAAACTAAAGGCCAGAGATCATTCAGATTTCATTTTTGGTGTTGAGGACATAGGTAAATTTTCGGAAAATAAGAAAGAGTTTAAGAAGATAGTAAATCAGGTTGAATTTTTCATATCAGAGTCAACTCTGATGGCTAATATCGGTAAATCCCTAGGTACTGTTCTTGGTCCAAGGGGTAAGATACCAAGACCATTGCCACCAGGTCAGGACCCAGTTCCTGTAATAAACAACCTTAAAAAGACTGTAAGAGTAAGAAGCAGGGACAGAAGAACATTTCATGTTCCTATTGGCTCCAAAAATATGAAGGAAAAAGAGGTTGCGGACAATATAAGGGAAGTCATGAAAAGAATAGTTTCAAAGCTGGAAAAGGGATATGGAAACATTGAAAGCATATACATTAAAACAACAATGGGTCCAGCAGTTAAAATTGAGGAGGAGGATCTTAGATGAGCAAAATACCTTCATGGAAGCAGGAACTTGTTGCGGAGACTTCAGATAAGATATCAAAGAGTAAAGTATCCGCAATCGTAAGTATCAAAGGGATAAGAAACAAACAGCTTCAGGATATAAGGTTTAAACTAAAGGGCGTTGCATCTCTGAAAGTGATGAGGGGTACACTTCTTGTCAAGGCAATAGAAAGGGCAGGATTGAAGAACGGAGAGAAACTGATACCTTCAGTTAAAGGCCAGGTTGCTCTCATAACAACAGATGAAAATCCGAACAGATTATACAAACTTGTAGAGTCAACAAGGCAGAAAGCACCGGCCAGGGGTGGTGAAATATCTGAAGAGGATATAATAGTACCAGCAAAGGAGACGAATTTTCCACCAGGTCCAATGATTGGAGAGTTTCAAAAGGTTGGATTACAGGCTGCAATAGAGAAGGGAAAGATTGTAATAAAGAAAGAGTCTGTATTTGTAAAAAAAGGTGAAAAGATAAGCAGAGATAAGGCAAAGACTCTTGAGAGGCTAGAAATTTTCCCTATTGAAGTTGGTCTTGATCTTATTTCTGCATATGAGAGTGGAATAATCTTTAACAAGGAAGTACTCTCACTTACACCAGAAAAGATCATTTCGCAGATCGCTGGTGCATTTTCACAGGCAAAGGGTGTGGCTAAGGAGGCGCTGTTCTTTGTAAAGGAGATTATTCCAGACTACATTGTGAAGGCAACATTGGAGGCAGAGAATCTAGCGATTGCTGCCAACTATGTGGACGAGTCGAACGTGAGAATATTCCTGGTTAAGGCAATCAAAGAAGCAATGACCTTGAATAGCGCAATTTCTGGAGAGCCAAAAAAACAAGAGGAGCAAAAGGAAGAGGCTAAAGAGGAGAAAAAAGAGGAAGAGGACGGTACGTCAGGTTTAAATGCATTATTTGGATAAGGAAGGAGGTAATTGAAATGGAGTATATATATGGAGCATTGCTGCTACATGCAGCAGGAAAAGAAATAGATGAGGAAAAGTTGAAAAAGGTTCTGTCAGAGGCTGGAGTAACACCGGATGAAGCAAGGCTGAAATCTCTTGTTAACGGCCTTAAAGAGGTTAACATAGAGGAAGTACTTAAAAATGCAGCCGCAGCACCCGTAATGGCCGCAGCAGCACCCGCCTCTGGACCGGCAGCTGAAGCAAAACCGAAGGAAGAAAAGAAAGAGGAAAAGGAAGAGGCAAAAGAAGAAGAGGCAATGGAAGGACTGAGCTCACTCTTCGGATAAACACATGTTCAGTTTGAAAAGATTGCTGGCAGGTCTTCTTATATATGTCCTGCCTCTAATAATTTTTATCGTTTCGATCATAGTGATTCCTAATATATTATGGACAGCTATATCTTTGATATGGATTTTATCAGCCATTACCTATAAGAT
Organism: Caldiplasma sukawensis; assembly: GCF_052315375.1. NCBI lineage: Archaea > Methanobacteriati > Thermoplasmatota > Thermoplasmata > Thermoplasmatales > Cuniculiplasmataceae > Caldiplasma > Caldiplasma sukawensis. Next base: position 42,456 of record NZ_JBLSDG010000006.1, on the reverse strand, counting down.
ACTTATATTGCCAGATGACAGTAAAGAGACTGGCGTCAGGCAGAGAAATTAAATCTTTAGGCATTTGATTATTGAATATTAAAATTTAAAAATTATTTTGATTATTTAAAAAATAATTAAAAAATATCTTATAATCTCAAAATCATGGTGGAACTGCAAGATGTGAGAACACTGCATCAAATCCAATGTATCCTGATGCAATCATAGCTCCAAGAACCGCAATCCAGAAAAGTATTAAAATGACAGTCCACCCCTTCCAGGAAGGATTTCCCTTCTGAGGAACCCTATCTATTATGAGTGATACCGGGTATGAAAGGATTCCAACAAATCCAAATGCAATATACATCAGTAGAAGATCTATTGTTGTAGGTCCAATTATGCTAAGTTCATAGGCTCTTATTCCATAGTATATTGCCATTACACCCGCATAGGCTGCAAACAGTCCCACATATTGCATTTTATATTCCAGCCTTATACTTATGGCAAAGGCAATGATGACTATTGCAACAAGCGTGTACATGTCGAAGTAGAGGATATTAAATGAGCCCGGCAAAGGCCATACAAATTCTCCTTCCAGACCAAATGACAACATTACCAATCCAAGAATTGCCAGTGGAGCCATTCCAGGTTTCAGATGCTTTTCAATATCCTTCTCACCGTTTCTTCTGTAGTCAACATATATGCTGAGAGACATATACAGTATCATTAGGGCTGCCAGAGATAGTGTCAGAAGTTCAAAAGCCAAATCGTCTATAAACTTATTTTTCACCTTCCTTATGATATATCTTACTCTATAATTTGAGGACATAACTTTACAGTTCAGCTATAATATTATATTAATTGCAAATTCATTTGAAATCCAGGAAAATATTAATAATAAAATTTGAATTATAGGATATGAGAAAAGGTATTGCAATAATAGGTGCAGTACTACTTGTTCTAGCAATAATATTCTTTTTTGTAGGTCTTCATATAATAGTACCAAATGCTTCATCACTTGCAGGATCAAATGTAACAGTGAATCAGTATTCTGCAGGAAAATTTGATGCAGGCCCATTTAGCATAAACAGTACCTCTTCACTTCTTACACTCACAACCACAAATTCATCATCTGTGCTGGTGAGTGCTCAGAATTTAAGCAAGGTTAGCAATATGACGGGGGCTTGTGTTATAACCCCATCAGATAGAACATCATCCTCCGGTGAGACCATATTAATATATGATCACCTATCCAAAGGGGAATACTATCTTGTAACCTTTTCAAATTCAGCACCTACTGTTAAGGAGGTAACAGTTAACATAACGGGTACACTAATAGTGGGTGCCCTTTTAACTGTAATGTCTTTTATTATTGGTGTTATTGGTCTTGTTGTGCTTATAATAGGATTGGTAATGAAACCAAAGCGCCCAAAAGATCCGGAAATGATGTATTAAAAGTTATTAATACATATTCAAACATTTTTTAATATCATAATGATAACTGTATATGGGAATAATTGAATGCGTTCCTAATTTCAGTGAAGGAAGGAGAAAAGAGATCATTGATCAAATTGTTAAGAGTATAGAATCCGTAAAAGGAGTTAAGATTCTTGACACGGAAATGGATTCAAGTCATAACAGAAGTGTTGTAACATTTGTGTGTTCTGAGGAAAACGCCCTGGAAGCAGCTTTCAACGGAATAAAAACAGCATCTGAATTAATAGATATGAACAGTCACTCGGGAGAGCATCCAAGGTTTGGCTCTGCGGATGTGATTCCATTTATTCCCGTTCAGGGAGTTTCAATGAAAAAATGCATTGAACTTGCAAAGGAACTTGGAAAGATGGTTGGTGAACAGTTAAAAATTCCCGTATATTTATATGGTGAAGCTGCAATCAGAGAAGAAAGGAAGAATCTTGAAAACATCAGAAATAAAAATTTTCAGTTTGAGCAATTGAGGGAGCATATATCAGAGGAGAAAAATTCCCCTGATTTTGGCCCTAAAACCGTTGGGAAATCAGGGGCAAGCATTATTGGTGCAAGAGAATTTCTTATCGCATATAATGTTAATTTAAAAACACAGGATATGGAGATAGGAAAAAAAATAGCAAAGGCACTGAGGGCAAAGGACGGCGGACTGACATTTGTGAAGGCACTACCGTTCTTCATAAAGGAAAAAAACTGTGTACAGATTTCCATGAATCTCACAAATTTCAGAAAGACACCTATTTACAGGGCATTCGAACTGGTGAGATTAGAAGCCAACAGATATGGCGTGGAACCGTTTGAGTCAGAAATTGTAGGCCTTGTCCCTCTGGATGCAATTTCAGACTCCCTTTCCTATTTTTTGAAAATTAACGATTTTAAATCTTCTCAGATATTTGAAAAGAAGGTGTGGGAATAATGGATCTCTCAAGATTCCTTGAGGAATTAGAATCTGAAAGTCCTGCTCCAGGTGGAGGTGCAGCAAGTTCCCTTTGTGGAGTAATATCTGCAAGCCTTTCTCTTATGGTATCCAGATTAACAGTAGGAAGAAAAAAATATGAAAGTGTACAGATGGAGATTCAGAAATTAATATCCTCTTACATGAAAATAAAAGAATCACTGATGAAAATGATAGAGGAAGATACGGACGCTTTCAATAAAATTTCAGAGGCAAGAAAACTTCCAAAAGGCAGCGAGGAAGAAATAGCAGTTCGTGAAAAAGCCATTGAAAATGCAATTAAGCGTGCGACCATTGTTCCCTACAAAATAGGAAGACAATGTTTATCAATTCTTAGCCTGAACAGATATCTGATTAAAATTGGGAATAAAAATGCCTGGACAGATTGTGTGGCCTCATCAAAGATTGCGCAAGCCTCACTGGAAAGTGCTCTTTTAAACGTGGAAATAAATACATCATTTATGAAGGACAAAGATTTTTCCACAGAATACAGGATGAAGAGTTTGTTGATGATTGAGGCTGGAAGAGAAATGCTTAACTACATTCAGAAATCGGTGGGAAAATGGAATCAATAAAGGATGAGATGAAGGATCCAACAATAACTGACATATATGAGGCATCCAACTATCTAAAGGGAAAAATAGAAAACACCCCTCTGCTCTATTCAAAAACATTTTCCAATATTCTCAAGGCTCAGGTTTACTTCAAGCTGGAGAATTTTCAGAAAACGGGATCATTCAAATCAAGGGGGGCTCTATTCAAGATATCAAAATTGAGCCAGAAAGAAAAGGAGAAAGGAGTCATAGCATGCAGTGCCGGAAATCATGCTCAGGGTGTTGCGTTTGCAGCAACCACAGTTGGCGTTAAATCAACAATAGTGATGCCAACATATACTATCAGTGCTAAGGTAAATGCGGTAAGAAATTACGGTGCAGACATAATCCTGAAGGGCGAGAGTTATGTAGAATCCTTTTCAATAGCAAAGGAGATATCTGAGAAAGAAGGAAAAACCTTCATAGACGGATTTAACGACAGGTGGATAATATCAGGACAGGGTACAATAGGTCTTGAGATAATTGAAAAACTGGATCATCCAGATATGGTTGTAGTTCCTGTAGGCGGAGGAGGTCTGATCTCTGGTATATCTACGGCAATAAAATCAATATCACCAGACACAAAAATGATAGGTGTTCAGAGCAGCAATTGTGACTGTGTAATACAATCACTAAATGGTATAGAGAAGCCATCATCAAAAGGGTTCACAATAGCCGATGGAATCGCAGTTCAGAATCCTGGGGCACTCAATATAAGCATTATAAAAAAGAATGTGGATGGCATTGTCACGGTAAATGATGAGGAGATGGCTTATAGCCTTTTCAAGCTTCTTGAAAGGCAAAAAATTGTGGTGGAGCCATCAGGAGCTGCCCCACTTGCCGCGGCACTTTCTGGAAAAATTGATGTCAAGGGAAAGACTGTGGTTTTTGTGGTTTCAGGGGGGAATGTGGATCTCCTACTTCTCTCAAAAATCATATACAAAGGACTTGAAACCGATCTTGGCCTTGTTAGAATAGAATGTAAAATACCTGACAGGCCTGGAACACTTGAAAAAATAACAAACGTCATTGCTTCAGCCAACGCAAACATTTTTCATGCAGAGGTAGACAACCTATCAAAGGGAACACCTCCGGGGTACCAGAGTATAACCTTCAGCATAAACGTGAGAGACAGGGAACATCTTGAAATGCTACTGGACAAGCTAAGGGAGAAGGGTTATATATTCACAATAACTGAAAACTAATTTTTAGTATATATGGTGAGTATGTCTCCATCTGAAAGTTCATAATCAATACCAACTCTCATTTCCCTGATCTTTGAATTTTTAGAGATTACCAGTCCATATCTAAAAGAGTCAAGCATCTCCCTAGATATTTTTCTGCATGCTTCCCTTACAGTTGCCCCTTTCTTCAAAACCAGTGGTTTTTCAAAATCTGTCTCCCCTGCCCTATTTCTAAGGTATACCCTTACAAAGTCAAGGGAATTGTATATGCCATCCTTAAGTTCATCTATGCCTATCCCTGTTGCTGCAGACACTGGAAAAACCTTGCCGTACTTTTCCATGGATCTTATCTTTTCCTCATCATGTTGCATATCTATCTTGTTAACAGCAACGATGGCGGGTATGTAAACAACATTTCCCTTGAAATATTCTATTATATCGTCCAGTGTCACGTTCTCCCTGATGTAAAGCTCTGCATTGGTTATCTTGAATTCTTTCATGACCATTCTTATCTGTTCTTCGTCAATCTCAACGTTTTTAGGCTTTCTTATCCTTATTCCTCCACTTGATCCCTTCTTAATTCCAATATTCTTTCTTTTCTTGTTAACTTCAATACTTGCCTTTCTCAATTCTTCAATTATTCTATCCATCCCTTTGCATTCAATGTCAGTGGTCAATATTATAAGGTCAGCAGTCCTGACCATGCTCAAAACTTCCCTTCCCCTCCCGGTTCCAAGGGCGGCATTCTCTATAATTCCAGGAAGGTCAAGAAGCTGGATCTGTGCTCCATGGTACCTTAGCATTCCCGGTATAACTTTAAGTGTTGTGAATGCATAGTTTCCAACCTCACTTTTTGTATCAGTAAGTGCATTTAAAAGGCTGCTTTTTCCAACATTTGGGTATCCCACAAATGCAACCGAAGCATCCCCGGATTTCTGTAATGAGAATCCTGTTCCTCCACCTTTTCTATGTGACTCCTGTTCCATCTGAAGTCTTGCAATCTTAGCCTTTAGCATTCCAATATGTGCTTCCGTTGCTTTATTGTATTTTGTCCTCTTTATTTCATCCTCTATCTCCTGGATTCTCTCTTCAATGGTTGCCAATGAAAGATGTATTCAATTCACAATTTAATATATTTGATCATTCTGAAAAGATAATGTCTTAAGATCATTCTCCTTTAATTAATAAAGTAGATTGAATTCCATTTTTTAAATACACTTTTAAATAGTAATAAAAAATTCAACCTGAATGATGATAGATCCAGGAATATTTCTGGCAGCTCTGGGAATAATAGTTTTGGAGATGTCAGAAGCATCCGCTGTTTCAATTGCACTGGCTGCAGATCAGAAGAACATATACCCTTATCTTTACACAACAGCCGGTGTCATAACGGTTCTCATACCAACTGCCCTTGCTGGGGATTTCTTTCAAATTTTTCCAATCATATATGTAAGACTCTTTTCTGCAATACTCATCCTTTACTTTGCCCAGAGGCTGGCAAGAAGTGCAAGAAGATCAATGAAATTCCAGTATGCAAAGAATTTTCCAAAATCACACAAGGAAGAGGTTGGTGAGAAGGGCGTTAATGTTACTGCATACTCCGTGGGAATCGTGGAAGCCTTTGAGGCTGCAATAGTATTGATTGCTCTATTTCCAGAGAATTATTCTTCAACACTCATAGGGTTGATTGTTGGTGTATTAATAGTGCTTGCGTTCTCATACGTATTGAGGCAGAGTATAAGAAAACTAAAACAGGGAATAGTAAAAGTTTCAGTATCTGCAATTCTGTTCACCTTTTCAGCCTACTGGTTCATAGAAACTATAACAACAATTAACGATATATTCCTAATACCTATGTTCGTGCTTTTCTTCATACTGGTATATATATTTGCAACTTATGGAATTAAAAAATCAACAACTTCCCCGGCATAAAAACATTTAACTTTTGATTTCATAACTAACCATGATTAATTTCAGGGAAATAATAGATATAAGCATGCCAGTGGATGATACCACCCCTGTTTACGAGGGAGATCCTCAGATTTCAATAAAGGGAATAAGAAACAAGGAAAAAAATTACATACATATCACAGACCTGCATTTTGGAAACCATACAGGAACCCATTTTGATGCACCATTTCATATGATACCCGAAGGCAAGAAATCATCTGAAATTCCGCTTGACCATTTTATTGGAAATGCCACTGTGATCCAGGTTAATGGAGATTCGGTAAAAGTGGAAAATATACCGGAAAAACATAATGAAATAGTACTCTTCAAGACAAAAAATTCCGATTTTTCAGGGCAGTTTCATCGGGATTTCGCCTATATAGAAAAAGAAGCAGCCAAAAAACTTGCATCACACAATGTCAAGCTTGTGGGAATTGATTACCTTTCGGTTGACCCATTTGGGTTCGATTATCCACATGCGCACATGGAATTTTTACCCAGGGGTATTGTTATAGTAGAGGGGTTAAGTTTAAAAAATGTCACTCCTGGAGATTACTATTTCATAGGACTTCCCCTTAAACTTTCAACTGACGGAGCTCCAATGAGGGCAATACTTTTAAAATCATAGGTATTACTGAACGAGATGAAGCTCATAGAAAACTGGTTCTCAGAGAGGTATTCAGACAATCTTCAGCTATCCTTCAGGGTGAGTGATCAGCTGCTTTCTATAAGGACTGATTACCAAAGAATAGATGTTTTTGAAACCTACGATTTTGGAAAACTACTGTCAATAGATGGCACTGTTCAGCTGACTGAGAGGGATGAATACGTCTATCATGAAATGATAACAATGATGCCATATTACCATGCAAGGAAGAGACCTGAAAATGTCCTTGTCATAGGCGGAGGAGATGGGGGTGTTGCAGGAGAACTTCTGAAACTTGGGATTAAAAAAATTGTGAATGTTGAGATAGATGGACATGTGGTGGAGGTATGCAGAAAGCACTTTCCTCAACTCTCATCCTCATTCGATCAAAAGGGTGTTAATCTTATTATTGGAGACGGCATCAAATACGTAAAGGAGACAAAAGAGAAGTTTGATATGGTAATCGTTGATTCAACAGATCCAGAGGGCCCTGCTGAAGGACTCTTTGGCAGAGACTTTTATTCCAACGTAAGAAAAATACTTTCAGAAGATGGAATTGTTGTTGCTCAGACTGGTTCACCATACTATCAGCCCAGGGCAATAAAAATGGCAACTGATGCAATGAAAGCAAACTTCCAATACGTTATAACTTACACAGCTTTCATTCCAACCTATCCAAGCGGTTTCTGGAGTTTTACAATGGCTGCACAATACAAGCCAGAGATCAGGGAGGAGATTAAAATTAAGGGAAAGTACTTTAACGAACAGATATGCAGAGGCTCAACTGCACTGCCACAGTTTGTCCTGGATATGATCACCTGATCTTCCAGTAAGCTTTTCTTTCTTTTATCATCTCTTCGTAATTTTTTCCATGTTTTCTTGCAATCCTTTCAAGTTTTCTCAGATTCTTGATAAAATTTGCCTTACTTTCACTATTTATGTTCTTTCTGAAAAAATTATCATCCCTTATCCAAGCGTAGGAATAATAGAGGAAGACAAAAAAACCTATGAATGAGAGGGCAAAGACCCAGTATTGCCAGTTGCCTATTGAAACAAGGGAAAGACCAGAATTTTCTATGGCCATATTTCCTGTTATAAGGTCGTTAAATGTGATCAGGAAAAATATAAAGGAAATCACCATAAGGGCCATATAAAAGTACACATACAGGTTCTTGAAACTAAATGACATATCAGTCATCAATAAAACATGTATATTTTAATTTGAGCCTTTATTCAACCATTCCATGAATTTTTCAAGAGCCCTGATCCTGTGTGAAAGCATGTTTTTTTCATCCACGGTCATCTCTGCAAGTGATTTTTTGGAATCCACAGGTATGAATATTGGATCATATCCAAATCCCTTAACTCCGGAAGGTTTTGTTGAAATATTTCCTTCCACTCTTCCAACAAATTGATCTATTTTCCCCTCATTGCAATATGATATAACGGTTACAAAAAACGCATTTCTTTTCGAAATTCCGTTCATCAATTTTAATATCCCCTCATTTCCAATTTTTTTCTGAACATAGGAGGAGTAAGGACCGGGAAAACCGTTTAAACTTTCAATGTAGAGGCCTGTATCCTCCAGGAAAAAAGGCCCCTCAATTTTTTTATATAGATCTTCAGCACTTCTCCTGGAAATCTCCTCAGTGGTATCTGCCTGTATTTCATCATATTCAATATTTATCCATTCGATCTTTATGTTCTTTTTTTCAGCATACTGTTTCACTTCAAGAAACTTATGTTCATTGTGGGTTACAAACTTCAGAATCATGCATATCTCCTTCTTTCTTCGATTTTTTTCATTTCTTCAATCACTTTCTCCCCATCTCTGTAGCATTTTACATAAGATTTTAGGAAAATTTTAAAGAATTTTTCCCACTCCTCATATTTTGATTTCAAACTTTCCTTCATCAGTCTTATATCATATGCTTTTTCTGTAATATCCTCTGTTTTCTTCCCCATGGAAGGATCTATGAAATAGGACTTTTCATCTTTGTATAATATATTGTTCAGTGTCAGATCACCATGACACAGATTCGCCTGGTGCATCTTTCCTGCCTGTTCTCCGGCATCATTCAGGCATTTTTCCATTTCAATTCCTTTTAACAATGATGCCTGTTTACCATCTATGTATTCGGCGGCATAGGAAATATCATCATATATCTTCAGGGGAAGGGGGACATTCACACCGGCGGATCTCATCTGAAAAAGCATGGATATCTCATTTCTCATCCTTGATTTTCTTATAATATTATCCAGTTCCTCCCTTCTGTAAATTTTTTGGGGTCTGCTCTTTTTTATGCATATCAAACCTTTTATTTCTTCTATTGAAATTATGGATTCCGCCCCTTTCATCCGGTATTTGGTATTTTTGTCCTCTATCCATGGGGTTTTCACTTCATCTATTCTGTAATACTGATCTATAGCAGTATCTTCAATTTTTTGAAATCCTGAATATTTAGAAATGAGAAGCCCTGCCTGCCCTATCATTGCTCCATTGTCCATACAGTATTCAAGTGGCGTATCGAAAACTCTAACTCCATGCTCATTGGCCATATCCGTTATCATCTGATTAAGTCGTCTGTTCCTTGCCACTCCTCCAGCGGTGAGTATTTCACCCTTTCCGGAGGTGAACAGTGCTCTTTCAAGAATCTCAACAACCATTGAAAATGAGGTTTCCTGAACACTGAAAGCTACGTCTTCAGGCCTTTCACCCTTGCCTATGAGTGAAACTGCTGCAGTATATATGCCTGAAAATGCAACATCCATTCCTCTCACTGAATAAGGTATTTTTAGAAGCTTCTTCCCTTTTTCAGCCAGTTTTTCAATTTCAGGACCTGCTGGAAAAGGTATGTTAAGGGCCCTTCCCAGCTTATCTATCATGTTGCCTATACCAATGTCAAGTGTCTCTCCAAGAACAGAATAATGATCTGCCATATGTGCAATGATCTGTGTGTTTCCACCGGAAACATACAACATTACCGGATCATATGCACCGGATAACCTTCTTCCTATCTCAACATGGCCCAATGGATGATTGACACCCACGATTGGAACATTGTATTTAAGAGCAAAGGCCCTTGCTGAAGCTGCTGTGATCTTTAGAGATGGTGGCAGCCCAGGCCCCCTTGAAAAGCACACCAATTGTATATCTTCAGGCCTGATGCCTGCCTCTTCTATTGCCTTCTTAATCACAATGGGCGCATACTGGAAATGATGATCTGCTGTCTCTCTTGGATTTATCCCACCATTGGCTGGTTTGTATGTGTGAGAGACCATTGAATAAATTTTATTCTCGTCCAGCACAGACGCACTTATTGTATGGGCCGTACCCTCTATCCCAAGAGCGAGCATTAAATGTGTATGTTTTATTATTTAATACTCTTATTCCTATGCTTTTTTCAATGTGAACAGAGTATAGATACTTGATAAAAAGAGTATCAGAGAGCCAAGTGAACCCCACGCAAGGAGTTTAATATTTCTCTTAACATTGAAGTTAATAATTGAGAGTCCAAAGACCACGGAAGAAAGTGACGAAATATAGTAAAAGCTTCTGAAAATCATAAAATATGATCCCCTGTAAAACAGCTTCATAGAAAATGTATGAATAATCAGATTAATGAGTCCAAATCTGTATACCAGTTCCGCAGTCACAACGCCTCTAAAAAGTAAGGAGCCAAATAGCAATATTGGAATAACAAATGTGAAAAAGCTTTCTATCTTGTAAAATCTGTTTGCCTTCTTCATTGTACCGTTTCTTATATTTTCAAAGAAATTTCTCCAAGTGGTTCTTGTCCATCTCCCCATCTGTTTCCAGAGTGACTTGAAGTTAGCCTTTGGCTCCACAGTGACATTGCAGGAGAAGCATTTCTTTGCGTGGTAGCCTTTTCTTATTACATAAGATGTGAGTTCTGCATCGTCCCCGCCCCCCTGGTATATTATTTTTCCCCTGTATTTTTTTGTCCTGAATTCTTCAGAAACCACAAGATCTTTTATAACGTCCGATCTGTACATGCAAAAAGCTCCATCTATTAGCATTACTGAACCAAAATAGTTCATGGCTTTCTGTATTTTCTCCTTTGCCATTTCAAAAAACTCCATTGCATATCCTGTTGGTTTTCCATCGGATGTATCAAAATGAAGATTTCCACCAATCCCTCCAGTATCCGGTCTCACATTTTTCAATAATTGGCCAACTGCATCATCCGAGGGGATAACATCCCCATCCATGAAAACAACAAATGGTGTTTCAACACTTTCCATCCCAAGGCCCATGGAATCTCTCTTTCCTGATCTAGCCTTTTTACCAATGATTTCCACATTCATACCATTTAGCGCATCCCTGTAAATTTCAGGATTTCCGTCAACAACAACTATTGTTTTGTATACCTGTGGGATTATGATTCTCAAAGACTCTCTTATTCTTAACGGGTCTTCGTTGTAAACCGTTACTATGCAAGTGATATCTTCCTTCCCATAATGATTCAGAGGGTGATGTTCCTCATTCTTTTTGCTGAAATGGTAATTCAGAATATAATATAGCAAGGAAGTGATTGACCCAACCACACTCAGTAAAATGAAGATCAGGAATTCAATTCTCACAAAGATCTATTCTCCAGCTATTTAATTGTTTATTGGTACGATCATACAAACAGCACCTGCTTATCTTTCACAAAAGTGCCTTTTTGAAGATCGAGAAATGCCTGGTTTAGTTCCTCTTCTGTTGTCATCACAACAGGCCCGTACCATGCAATTCTTTCTCTCTGTGGCTTTCCACCTATTATTATGGCCTCTGATCCATTCTGGCCTGAAACGCTGAAAGTTTCACCAGTATCTGATAAAATGATAACCTGTCCTCTTGATATTCTATTTGAATTTACTGTAATTTCCCCATTCAGGCCAAGAACTAAGATCTTTTTGCCCTCCATCTCATTCAAGGTGATAGTTTCTCCATTAAATTTAAAGTGGAAGTAGGATATCTGGCTTGATTCATTAACATACGGGCCAGTAACATCTCCGTACTTTCCTCCTATTACCTTTACCTGTGTACCACCTTCCGTCTTATAAGTTTCAATTTCAGAACTCTTTCTGTAAATGTAGGTTGGTTTCTGCATCTTTTCCCTTGATCTGAGGTTAATCCACAACTGGACTCCATACACCTCTTTTTTTCCGCTTTTTCTCAATTCTTCATCATTGTATGCCGGCATCTCCTGATGAAAAATTCCGCTTCCGGCAACCATGCTCTGTATATCTCCTCCGTACATTCTTCCTCGATTTCCGTTGCTGTCTTCATGATCCGTTATCCCTTTAATCTGATATGTGAGGGTCTCTATGCCTCTGTGAGGGTGCCATGGAAAACCTGCCTCATATTCCTGTGGGATATCTGAGCCGAATAAATCCATGAGAAGAAAAGGATCTGTCATTTTAAATGTATTAGGACCTCCAAAAGTCCTAAGGAGTTTTACTCCAGCACCATCATAGGCAACTCTGCCCTGGATAATGCCTATTATACTTTTTTCCATGATACAGCAATGGATTTTTAATAAAAATAAGTATTATTTATTACATTCGTTGATACTAAATTACACTTTTAATATCATTTTTCAACTATTTTGATTAATTTTTGTCCAACCTCTTCATATATTTTTCTCACGGGCTCAGAAGATGTAACAGCAGGTATACCGGAATCTCCTGAACTCACAATCTCAGGAAATATGGGTATCCTTCCAAGGAAATTTATCCCCTTTTCCTTTGCAAGCCTTTCAGCTCCACCAGTCTTGAATATTTCTGTAACCTTTCCACAGTGGGGGCATGCAAAACCAGACATGTTTTCCACTATTCCAATAATATTCATCTTGAACTGCTCAGCAAAATTTATTGCTTTCTTTGCATCATTCAAGGCAACATCCTGAGGCGTGACAACAATGATCACACCATCTATTTTAGATGGTATCATCTGGGCAACGGTTATAGCCTCATCTCCAGTTCCAGGAGGAAAATCAATTATAATATAGTCTGTACCAGCCCATTCTGTATCCTCAAGAAAGTTGTGCATTATCCTTCCTCTCAATGCCCCCCTCCATATAAGTGCTGTATTCTCGTCAGGAAGTATGAACGCCATTGATACAACCTTAACCTTATTAAAGTTTGAAACTGCAGGTACTATTCTGTTACCATTTGCGGACAGCTTTTCTTTTCTAATTCCAAGCATCATTGGATCATCAGGGCCATTCAGATCAGCATCTATGAGGCCAACACTCCTCTCCTTCCCAAGGGTAACCGCAAGATTGACTGAAAATGTGCTCTTTCCAACACCACCTTTACCGCTCATAACAAGTATTGTATGCTTAACTCCAAGGTATTTGTCAGATTCCTCTGGAGGGATCTGTTTTACCGGTGGAGGTTCATTGATCTTAATTGTACCTTTTGGCATGTTACCTGTATTTCATCTTATTATAAATATGAAGATTATGAAAAATTCTTCTTGATCACATTCTTGGAATTCAGATCAAAAAGTGTCACTATGCAAGGGTCAGGTGAATAGTTCATCATTTTCTGATATTCTGTCTGGGACTGCCATGTTGAAGAATTAACATACCTCACACCATTATAGTTCCCAAGGAAATGCCCATGTATATGCCCAGTAATGAAGATGTCAGGTACCTCTTCTATTATGTGATGATCATCACTGGATGGTATTATGGGAGTTCTGCTTCCATATGGTGGCCCCAGATATCTTCTTTTTAACATGAGCTCTAGTACCTTTCCAACACTCTTGAAACTGCCGCCCGGTATGAGTTCAATAAGATCGTTTATGGCCATTCCATGGTATATGAGAATGTTTTTAGTGCCTATTTTCAGATTTGTTGGATTTGGAAGCATTTTAACATTTTTACCAAACAAATTTTTCACACCTTCTCCGAATGCTGGCTGAGGTTCTGCCAATCTCACAGTGTCGTGGTTGCCGGGCATAATATAAACGCTTATATCTTCAGGTATCTGGTTCACATATTCTGCAAGTGATGCATACTGCTCAATAGGATTCACAATTTCAAGATCATTCGCCTGTCCGGGATAAACACCAATGCCATCAACAACATCTCCACTCATTATTATGTGTCTTACATTGGCAGCATCCTCGCTGCTTGAATTGAACCATTTTATCATTCTTTCAAAATTTTCCTTGAGCAGTGTCTTACTACCTACATGTATATCAGAAATGGAACAGACATATTCTGGCTCTCTCACATCTTCTTGTATAATTCTGTTTGGAATGTCTGGTCTTATTATTTCCGAAGTAAATATCGCAGGTTTCTCCCTTCCATTAAAGTTTGAGGATTTTGGCTTTCTACCCACCAGCCCTATAACCTCGTCATTCAGTATTATCTCCTCAGATAGGGGATTGTTTTTCATTACTATTGCATCTATTGTAGAATCTTCATCTTCTACCGTTATTTTCAGATGACCATTCTGTGTCTTTTTAACATCAGCTACCATTCCTATAATCCTGTATTCTCCTGGTCCTCCGTCAACCACAGACCTTATATCCGAAACCTCTCTGAGTCTGCCCGCATTAAGTATTATTGATTTGAGTTTTTCATATCTGCTAATGAACATTCCTCTGAAGTCCTCTATGGAGTCACCCGCCTTTAACTGGCTGAAATCTATCTCCTTTATAACAGGAATGGATTCACTTTTCCCATCCATGAGAAGTGAAATAACATCGGAGTATCTGATTATGCCCTTTGAAATGTATTCATTTGAAAGAAATCTCATAATACTAGTTCCAAGTGATTTCTCAATTATGGTTTTAACTGCCTTTGGTTCTATGAGAATCCCATGTTTTTGGAAGAATTCAATTATCTCCTCCCTTTTTGTGAAAAGGCCATTATCCATTATGAATATGATATCATTTTAATGAATAAACGTAACCATTATTGCTTAATTTTAAATTCAGAAAAATTGGAAAAAACTGACAGTCTTTTCTTTCTTTCCATGATAATATTCTGGGGGCTTAACTATCCCCTTGTAAAAATAGGTTTCAGGTATGAAAATCCTTATGTTCTATTGTTTTACAGGCTTATTTTTGCAGCAATTGGCACACTAATTATTTTTAACAGACATCTTGTTTTCAGGTTTTCAAGGCGTTCATTTCAAAAACTCATTGTACTTTCACTCTTCAACATATTAATTTTTATGGAGCTCTGGTTCATAGGGGAGCAGTACATTTCAGCCTCCTTAACATCAATTATAATCTATACATATCCCATAACGTCCACCCTTTTATCAATCATATTCCTCAAGGAAAAATACAGAAAGGAAAGCATCCTTGGTATAATACTGGGATTTGCAGGAATTTTTGTTGTATTTTACAACGGTATTGATGTGCAGTATGTATATGGTATACTGATAGCCCTGGGCGGTTCAATTTCGTGGGCAATTGGTACAATATTTTACAAAAAATACATAGTTACTGAGGATAAGGCATCCGTTAATTTCTACCAGATTTTACTTGCAATAGCCCCTTCATTCATAATTGCCTACATTTCGGATCCTGGTACTTTAATATTCACCCCTCCACCAATTTTCATAATAATCACAATTCTGATGGGTGTTCCCGGTACCGCTCTTGCATATTATGCATACCTTCATCTGTATAGAAAGCTCAATGTATCTGTGGTGTCATCATTTCTTTTCCTTGTACCAGTTTCATCAGTAATATTTGCATATTTCTTATTAAATGAAAGCCTCAGCTATTTGCAATATTCGGGACTTGTTCTTATAGGTATAGGTATATATTTTTCTTCCCTGGGTTCCAGGCAATGATTAAAATTTTTAAAATAAAGTTTGGAATATGTTTAAATGATGATTAAAAAAGAATGAAAAATGAATAATGTTCACTGAAAATGCACTGTTGTAGGATATGAATACAAGATATTCTGGAAGAAATCCATTTCCATAAATTTCTGCAAAGGAAAGATCAGTTCCTGCATCATTTAATTTTTCACTCCTGCTGTCAAATGAATTGATCAAATATATCTCATTAGTTCCATTGTCATTGATATCAATTGCATAAATTCCAGATACTATAGAACCCTTATAGGAAGAGATGCCCGTTACATTTGAGTAGGGAATGTCTGAAAAGTCTTTTATTTCATAAAATGGGTATAAAATTAATCTGTGGAAAATTGGAAATTCAAAGTAATAGTAGGAGTATGCTCCCGTTGAATTTATAAAGGAAAGATCCACAATTAATCCAAGCTCTGATATTGTAATGTATTCTGCATTTATGTCAAGAGTGAACATTTTCTTAAATTCAATGTTATAGAAATTAATTGAACCATTGAAAGCCAACACTATACTTTTAGCATCTCCAAATTTAAGTATTGATGCTGAAGTTATATTCTGATGGAATGTTCTCTGTTTTTCAACAATCCCTTGGTTGACCGAATATATGTATGCGGTTTCACCAGATGTAATGAGGAGTTTGATTCCATTTTTGAATGTAAAGGGGGAAAGGGATGAAATGGTATCATTGAATTTCATTAGCTTCTCCTTTACCCAAACAATTCCATTTGAGGACATTGATCTGTATATCCAACCATCTGTGTAATAAAATACATTAACAAGACCTCCAAATTCAATTAAGGTGTCGAATCTTATATCATTCACTCTTAGCGCTCTCTCCCTTGCACTTCCATTGAGGTATATTCCTGGCAATGAAGCCAGATGTGTTGATGAGTAGTTTGATAGGAATATTTGTTGAGTCTGTGAGCTGTTTCCATTCACATCATATGGTGCAATGTAACTGAATATGTTTGGAGAATTGGGCCCTGTGGAGCCACCTCCCTGATATTCTGTTGCACTTTGGTATACCGGATCCCATCCATTTATTCCATAACCATCCTGAAAGCCAGATACAACAACGTATCCGTAATCAAGAAGGTTAGTGCCCGTTACTGATAATGGAACGAAAATATTCACCGTTGATGTGCTTAAATTAGACAGAATGTAATAACCGTTGTTCTCAAGCTGTCCAGTATTAGTAATAATGTATGCATTTTCAGGAAATCCATCTGCCTGTATAGCTAACTCCCAGGCAAAATTTTCTGTTACATCAGCATTAGGTCCTGCAAGCATGCCTATTGATCCATTTTCCCCAGGTCTGTGTATGTAAATATCTATTATTGGTTGGGAAAAACCGTATGGACCTCCAAATGGGTTGGAGAGGTTTCCAAACTTAACTGAAAATTCTGCATACTCTGAATTTTCTGAAACGTTAAAGTAAACCATTTTAACGGAATTTGCAGGATAATCGTATGAATTTTCCGGGTATGTGTAGTATCCAGGCCCATTTGATGGCTCATTATTTCTGACAGATGCAATCAGGTTAAACGAATTTATATTCAAAGGTATTTTTCCCTCAAGCGGGCCAAACATTTCACTTCTTTGTTTAATTTGAAGTACAATGGTGAATTCGAAGTTATTTCCAACTGAATATCCAATGGCGGAGAAAGGTATGTACATCTCCTCAGATATTCCAGTACCGCTGTAAATGCCCGAATATCCATTATTTATGAAAGAGCCGTTGAAAGATATGAATTCCTGTAAGGGTATGCCGTTGGCTAATGAATTATTGCCTTTAAAGTAAATAGTTGAGCTGTAATGAAGGGGCTCCCCATCAACAGTTGAGAATGATGCTCCTGGGTAACTAAGGCCTACAAGGTCCCCCTCACCTATGTTCGGGTTTGAAAAGTAAACCTCCATTCCATTTAACATAATGTGAGAATAATCACCAGCAAGCAAAAAAATCCCTGATGAGTTGAATTCATACCTCACATAGAATTTCTGCCCATTTACTTTGAAGTTGAAAAGTGCACTTCCATTCCACATGCTGTTGTTGCTCACTGATATGTATGTGCCAAAACTGGACTCACCAAAATTAAGGTAAGAACCATCCATTGGTGGTGTAACGGGCCCGGATGTAAGATTTTGGTATGGCTGTTGAGGTACTGTCCAGTTGTAACTGAGATAAGTGGGAATTGAAAGGCCAAGCACACTCAGGGCATTTCTCAAATCCCTTCTCAATTCATGTTCGAAAACTATATCGTTTTGAGCATAGAGATTCTGATCACCAGGATCAAATGAAAAGTATATGTCAGAACCCTCTGCTGCATAGATGGAGAACCATGCCTCGTCGTACCTTTCCTGCAGTGTTGTAACATTCCACTCACCAATGAATGGATAGTCACCTGCTTCATCTATGTATGAAAGATTCTTTGGTTGGATAAGATTTTTTTCCTCTCCATATTTCAGAACTTCAGATCTGACCTTTCCTAGCCATATCCAGGCCTGATCCTGAGTTGGATGTCCAGCCCATTGTGTAAGGTATGGAGAAACACTTCCAGCAGGACCCTGATAATTCCATGAACCAGTTGGCAAATAAGATAGATTCCCATGTGAATGATTCTCCTCAAAAATATACTCTTGAGGCGTTACTGTTCTGATAAATGAGCTATTTTGCTGAAGGGCCTTATAAAGATCCATAAGAAATGGGACTGCATCCTCAGGAAAGGGCGACTCAAACATCCAGTTTTCTCCATCTATTGCCACAGTTACAAGTGTATTGTAATGTCTGGATGCAGGTATTGTATTATATACATTTTTCAGATAGGCAATAAATTGATCAACAGCTGCCCAAGTTCCCTGAGATTGTGCCAATCCTCCGTAATTGAATGCCCAGTCGTTTGAAAGGGTTGAATCTCTGAAAACTATGTACACCTTGCTTCCATTTTCATTTACAAGATAGGACTCATAAAGAGATTCCATATTTGCAAGATTTGAATTTGATGATGACAACACACCCGCCTCACCAAGAACTGCCTGATCAGTTGAAGTCCATTTGACACCAGCTGAATAGAGGTATGGAATTATGGCATTGGATACAGCCTGTTCAGGAGTCCACTGGCCGCTTGGATAGAAACCGAAGTTTCTGAAGAATATTGTTCTTCCAATGTTTAACTGTGCCTGTACGTCTGTGTTAAAGGTACCCTTGTAAACTTCATTTCCATTCTGGTCAGTCCAAGAAGAAGTGAGTAGAAGTGGTAGAATAGGATGATCAAATGGAGTTGTCATTAGCTCAACGTTATTCAATTTATTGTGATCAAGTGCAAACTGGGTGATCACAATTCTTGCTTCTACTGGATAATACTTTATGATTGTGAATATATCATTTATTGAGAAATTTGTTGTGTAATACAGTGGAAGCAATGTAGTATTCTCATACTGTTTTCCAAGTTGCCCTGAAATTATTGGATAACTTACAGACCAGAGGAAGAATTCAACAAGAGCATCTTTCAATTCACTGTTGTTCAGTTGAATTCCTTTTGAATAGTATGAGAACAATTTTGCGTAGAGATTTCCAGCAGGTGTGCCTGACGAATATACCCAGGAAGGGGTATTAAATGCAAGGTCATTCTCAAGCACATACCTTACGGTTGTTGTATTCCAGGCGTACCTACCAACAAAGCTTTCCAGGAATGAATCGCCATATTCTTTTATTTCCCTGTATACAGTGTTATTCCACTGGCTTTGTGGAATAAGGGCTGCCATAATGTAGCTGTTATTGTAATTACCGTTCATTATTGCATCAATCTGGTACAGCAATGATCCTGATAATGAATAGGTAACATTAACCTCGGGATACTCTCCTAATATTATTGCCTGTTCTGCATACTCTTCCAGATGCACATCAGTCCAGGGTAGTAGCCAGTATGATGATCCCACAGAGGTGTAGAGAGGCTGATGATCATTGTAAATTATATCAAGGTTAATGGGATTGGTTTTGGCCGGTGAAGGTCCGTTGTATTTCAGGCTAAGATTAAGAAAATTATTTACAGTGAAATAATTTTCTTGATTTCCATCATTGTAAGTTCCTATTTGATTGAAGGGAATTCCAGTACCTACCCAGGATCCGCTTCCACCAACAATAAATGCTGCAAGTTTTATATTTTCTAATCCAGTATGGTTCTGGAAAATTTCACTCAAAGGTATAGCAATCTCAACACTGTTTGTACCATAATAGGTTTTTACATTTTCACTTTGCCCCTGAGGTGCCCTATCACTCATGTTTAAAGGTGTTTTGATTGAATATAACTGAGACGGGCCGCATGCATAATTTGCAAAAAAAACATTTACGGGTGAGGTGAAAATTATATTCCTTGTCCAAACGTTCATATTTGTGAAATTATAGGTACCAAGTGTTGAACCTGTGCCATTATTTATGAAAACAATAAAACCGTTATTGACATAATGGGCATAAAATCCCAAAAAAAGGCAAGTTTCGTTATACGCAGAGTAGAATGAACAAATATTATTCTGTGCACCCCATGCAGACTCATTTGTATTATCATAAATGAGAGCATTATTTCCAAAGTCAATGTAAGGATTACCTGTAAAATTTACATTTTTTTCAATTATTGTGTGATTATGTGTAATACTTGTGCCTAAACTTCCAGAGATAGAGGCTGCTGATAAGATCATTATAAAGGCTAGCGAAAAAGCTAATTTCTTTAGCATAGAAATAATAGAAATATTAAATATTAATAATTTGTTATTTTTATAAACAAACTACTACTCTTTATAGTTAAAAAGTATTGATACAATCTAAAAAAGTAAAAAAACATAATATTTATATTGCAAAGTACCACATACAAATAATTAAATAAGTTTCATTTAATATGGTTTCAGGTGCAAATATGGTAAAACTGGAAGAACTGGATTATAAGCCAAAGCCAATAGATGAGAACTTTGCAGAGAACTCTGATACCTACCCTGTTGTGGGAAAGCACAACGAACATGAGGTAAGGGGAGAGGGAGTTCAGAGAACAGATGCTGACGGGAAACCATATCCCACAAAGCTAGGTATACATGGAACCCATGTGGCTGTGGATTGGGAAGCTTGCATTGCTGACGGAGCTTGCATGGACGTATGCCCTGTAAGTCTTTATGAGTGGTTTTTGAATCCAGGTCAGTATGGAGCAGGGAATGATAAGAAGATAGCAGATGACAAAGAACTTTACGAAAAGTTCAGAACTGACAAATGCGATCCTGTAAGGGAAAACGAATGCATTTTCTGCATGGCTTGCGAGAGTGTTTGTCCAACAAGAGCAATAAAGATAACTCCCGCATAAACACATAACTTTTTTTTAGCCCCGTGGTGTAGTGGCCAAGCATATCGGACTTTGGATCCGACGACGGCAGTTCAAATCTGCCCGGGGCTGTTAATTGGATAATTATGATAAAAATAATAGGACGAATCTCAAAAAATGAAACCCTGGAAAAGAGTGCAAGTGTAGAAGAAATTTACAGATTACTGAACATCAACAGGGACAGATTTATTGCCGTGAAGAATGGTGTACCTGTAACTGAAGATGAAATTGTGAACCCTAATGATGATCTTTCAATCATTGAGGTTTTTTCCGGGGGATAAATGGCTCAATTCTCTCACAATATTTTTTATAAACCTGCTCTATCTTAACCTTTTCATTCTCAAATATAAATTCCCCACTATTCTTCATAGAATTCAGATTTTTTCCAAAATTTAAATCTGAAATTTTACTCTTGATTATGTTAAGTATGTCGGTCTCTTCAACTTTCAGATCCACCACAAGTCTCTGTTTATTGATATACGGACCCCTGAGAACTGAAGGATTGCCAATGTATTTTTTGTAAAACTTCAATGCGTTTTCATTGTCCACCTCCGGGCCCCAGTGCATTTTAACCGATGATATATTTCGGGACAAAAATTCCATAAGTATACTTACATTGTTTTCATCAGCATAGACCTCTCCATCCAGAAATGGTAATTCATTAATTTCTGAAAAAGTTTTTAATGATTTTAATGATAGATGAAGTTGCGGATATATTATATCATCAACAAGTTCAGGTCTTTTCATTTTAAATATAATTATAAAGGTGTCTCTCTCTCTGCATTTTTCCTTTTTATTTTTAATCAGTTCATAATCGAAGAATAAGGGTGACGGCTGATCAACATAAGCCCTAGCCGCCATTTTTAATACTGAAAGTGAATGTTCTGTGACAGCTGCCGCTGCATTTCTTGTTGCGTCCACAGGATCAATAAGAACAACAGGGGAATCAAATTTTTCAATATTATTCAGCACCATCCTTCCTTTCAATGATGAACAATATTTTATGAATGATTCAAATGTTCCAAACATTGTTATAAGCAGTTCAGAAACGTATCCTGAAAAACCTCCCGTTTTAAGTTCAGAACCATAAATTGACTGCCCCTTCAGAAAAAGCTTCAATTTTATTGCCTCATTTCTCATTTCATCGTTCATTCTTTCTTTTAGATATTTGGAATGAAGGGGAGTTCTGTCAACAGATGAAATAATTCTTTCTCCAGGTTTTATTTCAAAACAGGGGACAATATCAACCTTTGTTTCCCTAAAATAACCTGATACATATGGGTGCTCTGCAAATTTTGAAACAGGTTTTTCAAGCAGAGAGAAACCTGTATCTAACCCAATTTTCTCCATTTCCCTTTTGGAATAAATTTCTCTTGGAAATATGAGGAATATATCCATGTCGCTGTTTTTTAATGATGTTCCTCTAGAAAGGGAACCCACAAGTTCTGCCTTTCCTTTTATATTGTTTCCATTAAAATATTCCTCTATTTTTTTGATCAGAGATTCAGCTTTTCTAATCTCTCTCTCCAGTTCCTCTTTGGAAGGCCTGTATTTAATGATTATATCATCAATTTCTGTCATCATTTTTTTTTCTGTAATATTCTCATTATGGCTTCTGCCGGTTCACCCTCAGCTTCTTTCAGTGCTTTTAGAGCCTCTTCCCTGGTACCACCGGACTGTTCCATAACAAGCCTGACATCATCTTCCGGAAATTCTTCTTTTTTCTCACCAATCTCTGATGGCTGTTTCACAGGGCCCTTAATCTCCTTCATATCCCCAACTATCTGAAAACTCTTCTGCCCCTGTGCCTCTATCATAACAACCTGGGGGTTCTCTATTACATATGATTTGGAGCCGGCCTCCATCACTATTCTCTTAACATCTGTCATTTCAGTGGATTTGATACCCATCTGCTGCATCATTCTCTTAAGGTCTCTGGAGTTCATCCTTCCCGGTATCATATATGGTTAATTCATTAATCATAATGAAATTTATTACTGAATCATATGAAATATAAGAAGCCCATATTATTATCATTCTCACTTCTTAAAGGTTATATAAAATAATGGTATTGAGAGGTCAGGCCGTGATAGCTCAGCAGGGAGAGCGCCAGACTGAAGATCTGGAGGTCGCTGGTTCAAACCCGGCTCACGGCATCTTCTTTTTGAATTTCATGATTTAAAATTTCATATTACGATATCTTTTAAATAAATTAAATTAATAAATATAAGCAGAGGTTCAAAACTCTAAAATCTTTTCATTTTTCTGACAATCCATATAAACAATATGATAATATGTATATGTGGATGAAAGCGGTAATGAATTTCCAAAGATAGGGGGAATGAATCCAAGGAAATATCAGGTTGAGGCTTACAGAAAGGCTCTTCAATATAATTTATTACTTGTGCTACCAACAGGACTTGGAAAGACACTTGTATCTGCAATGGTAGCCCTTTCTTATCTTAAAAATGAAAAAAGATGCCTGATGCTTGCCCCAACAAGGCCGCTTGTTGATCAGCACCTGATAACAATGAGAAAACTTTTGAATGGAAATAATTTCACCATAGACTCAATAACAGGTGGAGACACAAAGGATGTAAGAAAGGATAAATGGGTATCCTCACATCTTCTTATAGGTACTCCACAGACTGTGGAAAAAGATATAAAGAATGGTATCGCAAACCTTGAAAAATACTTTCTCCTCATAGTGGATGAGGCCCACAGGGCAACCGGAAACTATTCATATGTTTTTGTTGCGAAGACTTTTCAGGATATGGGTGGTAGAAGAATCCTGGCAATGACGGCAAGCCCGGGCTCAAAAAACGAGAAAGTAGATGAGATAAAGGCAAACCTAGGAATTTCTGAGGTATACATAAAAACCGATAAGGATCCTGATATTATAGAATACATACACGGCTATGATATTGAACCAATTTACATTGAGATACAAAAAGAACAGATGGTCTGCATATCAATGTTAAGGGGTGCCAGGGAAGAACTTATATCATCTCTGGCAAGGTATGCCCCAGAGATAAAAAGGAGATCTGGAAGGCAGGATATATCCAGGTACATGCGACAGCTTTCAATGAAGGCAGCATCTGGAGAGAAGAATCTTTTCAGTGTGATTCCATTATTCACTGCACTTATGAGACTGGACGTCCTTTCGGAATATGTGGAAACCCAGGGTATAGAAGTTGCTTACAAAACACTTGAGGAGATGGAAAGATCTGAGGAAAAATCCATGAAGAGGACAATGGCAATACTTGATAAAAATGATTATTTTTTAAAGGCTAAGAAAATAATGAAACAGGAATATGAGGAGTTTGAAAACCCTAAATTCAAAAAAATTCTTGAAATGTGTGAGGATAAAATAAAGGAGAATGAGTCATCAAGGTGTATAGTTTTCACACATTTTAGAAAAACCTCAGAGTTTCTGTTAAAATATTTAACAAAAAATTCTACTTTAATAAAGCCAATAAGATTCGTTGGTCAGGCAAGCAGGGAAAATGATCCGGGGATGTCTCAGAAAAAGCAGAGGGAGGGAATAAGCGAATTTTCATCCGGTAAATATAATGTGATGCTTGCTACCAGTGTGGCAGAGGAGGGGCTTGATATCCCAGGTGCTGATATGGTAATTTTTTATGAACCTGTTCCATCTGAAATAAGGGCAATACAGAGAAGAGGAAGAACTGGAAGATTCAGGCATGGTTCTGTATATATCCTCATATTTGAAGGAACAAGGGATCAGGCTTATTATTATTCAAGCCTGAGAAAGGAGAAAAAGATGGTGAGCAGCCTTTCCAAAGATATGGAAAGGAAAAATCCAAGAAAAATTGATGAATATTAGACTTTCTCAACAGATACGCTGCATAATCTTGCTATAAGATAGTCAATCTGTATCTTCTCCGTACCTCCCTGAACTATTCTGTATTCTGCGTCTGCAAGTGCAAGAATGCTCTCCCTCTTAAGAACAGGAGGAACCTGTTCATACCTCATAAGAATGTGAAGACCTTTTACTATTTCAAGACCTGAATAACCCCTTTCCACAAGAAGATCCTGAGCTATCTTTGATGCCTCCTCAAAGTTTCCATTTCTCACATTTGCAAGAAGGGGTCTAAGTTCCTTCTCTTCCACTATTCCTTCCAGTTCATAAACGTCCCTGACCTTAGGCTCTTCAATATAAGAAATGGATTGAAGAGAGTTTATGGCTTTTCTAAGATCTCCATCAGAAAGCTCACCTATTGCCGAGTACACATCATCGTTTATTTTTAGATTTTCCTTCTCTCCAATTTTTTTAAGGGCCCTTACAACATCATCCTTTTCAAGTCTCTTGAATCTTAACACAATTGCCCTTGACTGGATTGGCTCAATTATGTTCGAAGAGTAATTGCATGAAAAAATGAACCTTAGATGTTCCGAATATACCTCCATGATCCTTCTAAGAGCGGTCTGCGCCTCCTGTGTCAGTTGATCTGCTTCATCAAGAAAAACTATTCTGTAACTATTCTCAGATAATGATCGCATCTTTCCAAAATTTTTGATATTTACCCTTATGGTATCTATTCCACGCTGATCTGAAGCGTTCAGTTCCATCAGGTTGTCCTGCCAGTTTTCACCAAGTATTTCTTTTGCCAGGGCCAATGCAGCGGTGGTTTTTCCACAGCCCGGGGGACCCGCAAGTATAATATTCTGAATTTCTCCAGCTTTTACAAAACTTGATAATACTTTCACGGCATCTTTCTGTCCTTCAAGATCCTCTACTCTGGAAGGTCTGTATTTTTCCACCCACATTTCCATATAAGGTAATTGCTCTTTAATAATATAATAATTCTCACATTTACAGAAATATATTGCATCAATCAGAATATTTGGAAATAAATTTCAAAAGAACATCAGTTTTATTTTTAAAAAATAAGTTTTTAATTTAAAACGCCTATATGCCAAAAAAAGTAATTTCTTAATTTTAGAATATTCTCTTTACACTTTTTTAAGAATAACTATCTTGTTATAGAGAAGTATTTTAAATTATCATAATATAACATAATGTATGGTCAGGCACAAGATTGCGGTTTTTGCTTCAGGCTCAGGAACAACATTTCAGAGCATTGTAGATCGAACAAAGAGTGAATCATCTTCATATCATGTTATCTTCCTGGTCACCGACAGGGAGGATTGCGGTGCTGTTTCAATAGCAAAAAACAATGGCATTGATGTGCTCCATTATGGTAACCGAGTAGTAGAGACGCTTCTGGATTCATCGGTGAGTCTTATTGTTCTTGCCGGGTTCCTCAAAATACTAAAACAGGATTTTATAAAAGCGTTCAACAATCGTATTGTTAACATTCACCCATCCTTACTGCCATCCTTTGGGGGCAAGGGTTTTTATGGAATGAATGTTCATCACGCTGTGCTAAGATCAGGGGTAAAATATACAGGGTTCACGGTACATCTGGTGAGGGAGGGTATAGATGATGGGCCCATAGTTTATCAGAAAATTGTGCCCGTACTTCCAGGGGACACTCCTGAAGACCTGCATGCAAGGGTTCATAAATATGAGTTGCAGATCTATCCGGGAATAATTGATATGATGCTTTCCAATGGATACGATGTTGTTGGAAACACTGTAAACATAATGTAAGACATGAAAGCATAAATTTTCAGAAATATTTTTGTATTAAAGTTTCATAAATATTTGTATGATTGATTTTATAAAGATAAAAAGTGCTTTTGATTTTGAAGAGACAATGAAAAAGGTTCTTGACTTTTTAAATTCAAGAAAAGTTCTGGTTTTTACAATTATAGATCATAAAAAAAATGCAGAAAGGGTAAACATGTTCTTGAATAAAGAATCTCTAATTTTATTTGGAACACCAGAGGTGGGCACCAATCTGATGATTGAAAATCCAGACTCAGGTTTTGAACTTCCATTGAGAATCCTGATATATGAAAAAGATGGAAGTGTCAACATTGTATTGCCAGACATTGATAAAACAGCTCAGAGATTTTCCCTCACAGATTCATCAGAATCTTTGAAAAAAATGAAAAACCTAATGGGAGATTTAATTGCCAACTTTAATATGTAATGAGATTGGCAGCTTAAAATTAATTTTTTATTTTTCAATATAATTTAGATTTTTTATATTAATTTCAACTTTTTCCCAACATTCTGAAAACCGTCAATACACATTGAAATCTCTTCATCTGAATGCAATGCAGATGGCATCAGTCTTATTCTGGCCATTCCTCTTGCAACAGTAGGATAGACTATAGGGGAGGCAAAAATATTTTCCTGTTCATACAGGAGCTTGCTCATCTCCTGGGTTTTTTTCTCGTCTTTTATGAGTACGGGTGTTATTGGCGTCTTCGTGTTTGTAAGTTCAAAGCCTGAATTTTTAAGACCATCCTGAAGTTTTCTAGCATTGTTCCATAACCTCTTAATGTAAGAATCATCCCTTTCCATTATTTCAATTGCCTTAATTACGGCTGCTGTGTCTGCAGGATTTAAACCACTACTGAAAAGGAAGGGCCTTGCCCTCTGTTTTAATAGTTCAATCAGTTTGGAACTTCCTGCAACAAATCCACCCATGGATCCAAGGGCCTTGGAAAATGTTCCCATTTCAACTTCAACCTTATGGGATAGCCCAAAGTGGTCAACTATTCCCCTTCCATTTTTCCCAAGAACACCCTCTCCATGGGCATCATCCACATAAAGCATTGCATCATATTTTTCCTTAATTTCCGCAAGTTCATCGAGCTTTGCCATGTCTCCATCCATACTGAAGACACCATCTGTGACTATGAGAGCTTTTTTACCTTCTTTTCTGTGCTCTTTCAAATTATTCTCAAGATCCTCCGTGGATAGGTGTTTGTAAACATATCTTTTGGCCGAACTCAGCCTCATTCCATCAATTATACTGGCATGATTCAATTCTTCGCTGAATAAAAGATCTTCCTTATTTACAAGCACCGGGATTGTACCAAGGTTTGCCAATAAACCGCCTTGGTAGACAATTGCTGCTTCCATATGCTTGAATTTTGCAAGTTTTTCCTCAAGCTTTATATGGAGTTCATTTGTTCCCGCTATTGATCTTACTGCACCAGCTCCAATTCCATAAGTTTCAATTGCGTCTATTACCGCTTTTTTTATTTCTGTGTGATTGGCAAATCCAAGGTAATTGTTGGAGCACATATTTAGAACGATCTTTCCTCCGATTTTTATATAGGCTCCCTGTGAGCTTTCCAGGGTTTTGTGGTTAACATACCTCCCAGAATTTTTAAGTTCATTCAGTTCATCATCAACCCATTTCATGTCAGTCATATTTTTCACATGTTTCCTTCTTAATTAAAAATTTCCAAAATTCATAGAAGATTGAAATACATTCTCTTGTTTTTGCTCCCTTTATTTTCAATTTTCTGCAGAACAATCGTTCCAACTTCAGATGTATTCTTCACATGTGTACCGCCGTCGGATTGCATGTCAACACCTTCGATTTCAATTATTCTTACCGTTTCCAGTGATTCCAATAGTTTTCTGCCCGGTTCCGTTCTGGCAAGGCCCTCAATTTTTAAAGCTTCATCCTTTGGCAAGAATTTTACGTTTATATTATGTTTTTCAGATATGATCCTGTTTGCATTTTCAATTATTTCATTGGCCAGGTCCTGAGAGAAATTTGAAACCGAAAAATCAACTCTTGCACGATCATCATATATCTGGCTCCCGGTTATCAACGTTTCATTATTGTAAAGATGAACTGCAGCATCAATTATGTGGACAGCACTGTGAAATCTCATCAGCATATGTCTTCTCTCCCAGTCAATTATTGCCTTTACATCCTTTCCTTTTATATTATGATCTAAATCATTTAAATCAGCCACATGAAGAACATCATCGCCAGACTTCACGGTATCAATTATTTTCATCTTCTTACCTTCACTTATAATCCAGCCTTTGTCTCCCGGCTGACCTCCTCCAGCTGCATAGAATACTGTCTTATCGAGAATAATCCCTGAATCTGTTATATCCAAAACATTGGCAGTGGTTTCCTTCAGATATGCATCCTTAAGGTAAATTTTTTCAGTCATTTTTTCACATTTTTTCATTATATTTGTCTTTTTTCAATTATTCACTTTTAAATTCTTGTTAAAATTTTCTTTCAGAGAAATTATAAGGAAAATAACAATTTCTGTTTACGAAATCAATATGGGGAAAAACCTTTGAATACTGGATGGGAATATTTGCAATTCTCATTCCACTAATGTCTCTTTACATTATCATAAGATTATTTGCCAGGTCAGTATATTCCTGGATATTCCTCCCTGTTAATGGAATACTTGTTTTTTCAATCTACTATGTTTATGGTAATATTGTAAGTGTAAATCTTACTGGAGGAGCACTTGCAATATTGATATTTCTTGTTTTTGTATTCAGTCCCTTACTGATGATAGTTATGAGATACAGAAGAAAGCATGAATTTTCAACAGGTTCATGGAAGGTTTCAAAAGCCTTCTACAATAATGCAATCCCGTATGTTTCTTCATTTATATACTACATTTTTTCCATAGTTTTTATTATTTCAGAAACATCTATTTTGAACAGTTTTGTCCAAAATTATATGTTTTATGTATTCATTATATTTAGCAGCATCTATTATATGGTCCTGGTTGCTGCAATTGTAAAACATGGAAAAATTATGGGATCAAACCTGAAAAATGAAAAAAATAGTTCAGAGTAAATCCGATGGCATTTTTAGAGAAACTACAAAATTTGGCTCATCAACTATTTCTGTAATTTCAAGATCTCCTACAATGCTTGCAAGTACATATGTCTCAGTATTATTGAGACCAAGGTAAGAGAATTCCCTAATCATTTCAAATAGAGCTTCCCTGGCACATTGGTAAAGGTCAGGGCCTACCCCTGTTGTCCATAAATATTGTCCTGATTCACTGAAAGAACCCCTTGCAACAGGTGTTTTTATTTTAGAATTTTTTAGAATTTCTAAATGAAATTCTATTACTGAATCAGTTTCTATGGCGGTTCCACACACCTCTCCATTACCCTGGCTGCCATGCGAGTCCCCAAATGAGATGTTTCCACCTTTGAGAAAAACTGGAAAACTTATGTGGAAACCCTCTGTCATATGCCTGAAGTCCATGTTTCCTCCAAAATGCTGTGGTGGAATCATTCCATACTCATTGGTGGCTGGTGACACCCCAACCACGCCAAGAAAAGGTCTATCTTTTATCCTGATACCTTTAAGAAAGTTTTCAGGATATACGCACTCCCAGTATCCATCCTTTTTCTTCCACTTTATCAGAATGCTTTCTGCATCCTTAATCAGTCCGAATCCTGGAATTACTGCTGACCAGCCAAAATTTCCACTTTTTATGCTGTCAATGTTAAGAACAATAGCATCTCCAGGTTCTGCCCCCTCAACTGAAAAAGGCCCGAATGCCCCGTCAAATGAATCCAGATTCATGGATTTAAATTTCTCCAGTGTGGTGTTCTCCCGGATCTTACCAACAGAAGAATCTGGTACATGAAGAATTACCTTTTCTCCTGGTTTAATGGTTCCACAAGGTACATTTTTAGCAGTCCATGAATAATGAATGAATTGTTCACTCCATTTCATTTCCATAATGTTCCATATTATGCAAATATTTAATTTATGACCTTCAAAATTATTACTTAACTCAATAAAAAATTTATTAGTAAAAGTTTATAATCCAATTTTTAATATATCATTATGAACCTAATGGGTGCAAAATTAAAAATTGCAACCATATTTGCCGGTATTGGAATAGCATTGCTGGCATCTCTTTTAATTATGGGAGTATCCTCTTATTTCTTTGGCACTTCAATTTCTTTTGGACTATTTGGAATTCTAATAATATTCGTATTTATCATGGATATCATTCAGTATCTCATATCGCCATACCTGATAGGATACATGTATCACCTGAAGGAGATAAGCCCTGGTGATTTTCAGTATTCTTCAGTGTATCAGTCATTGGAAAATGTCTGCAGGGTAAATAACATATCAGTTCCAAAGCTTTACATAGCCAACGTCCCTTTTCCAAATGCATTTGCATATGGGAATATAATATCTGGAAAGAGAATGGCAGTCACAGCACCAATATTACAGATTCTTAACAAGGATGAATTGGAGGCCGTTATGGCTCATGAGATAGGCCATCTGAAGCATCACGACGTTGCCCTTCTTATGGCAATAGGGCTCATACCTACACTGATCTTTTATTTCGGATATTCACTTCTATTCTCAGGTGGAGGAAGAAGATCAAATGGAACTGCTATGCTTGTTGCAATAGCACTTGTTGCAGTCAGTTTTCTTTTCAATATAATGATACTTGGTGTCAACAGAATAAGGGAGAGTTATGCTGATTACAATTCAGCAATTACAATGGAAAATGGCCCTCAGAACCTTCAGACGGCACTTGCAAAAATTGTCGCCACATCTTCAAGAAACACCTTTTTCAGAAGGAGGAAATCAAGAAGCAATCCATCATCTTCCCTTGGGAGTATGCTAATGTTTTCAGGTGAAAATGACGGTAATGACGCACAATATCATATGAACCTTATTGAGCAGTGGAAAAGAATGAAAGTCCCTCTCTCAAAGAGAGTATTCTCAGATCATCCTCACCCTGCCCTAAGAATACAGATGCTTGAAAAACTTAAAAATAATGGCTTTCAGTGAAACCGATGAATAAAGAAAGATTGCAGGAAGTTGCAATTCGAATAAAAAAAAGTATAAAAATTCCAGATTTTTCTTTTTTTGAAACATCTAATGGCCAATATGTTCCTGTAATGCAGGGTGATGAGATCTCCATGTACAGGCATGATGAGGAAACAATAGTGTTGATAGATGGTAGGAAGATTTATTTTAACGAGAGGGCAGTGGCAAAATTATACTTCTTTGCAGCTATTCTTGCAATAAAGGCTATAAGATTTCCATCTCCGGAGGAAAGCGGAAGACTTGTGTCAATAGTTGAAAGGGCAATTAACAGTGACAGAAGCGTAGTGATGAGAGAAATAGAAAAATTTGAAGAAAATGAAAGGAGGGAAATTATGGATTTTCTAATAAAAGAGGACAGATATTTCCTCCTGTTATTGTATGACTATCTTTAAAGTGGCATAACTTTAATTTTGAAAAATTATACAGATTGACTTTAATGACTCCATTTATAGTTTTAGAGGGCATTGACAGAACAGGGAAGTCCAGTCTCGTTGATCTTCTGTATACACATATCTCTGAATTGAATAGGGAAACAGTGAAAACACATGAGCCTACAGAGAGATTTGGAATGGGGTTGAATTTGGAGGGAAAACTAAAAAAGGAAGAGTTTCTCATACTCACAGCTCTGTTTTTGAGAGACAGGATGTTTCATAATGTGGAGATAAATAGATGGCTGGGAGATAGCAAAATTGTGCTATGCGACAGATATTCCCTTTCCACAGTGGCATACCAGGGTAAATATATGGCTGAATTCCTGGGTTCAAGAGAAGCAGCCCTTAACTATATGGGCATGGTGTGCAAACCATTTCACATTATGCCAGATCTTACAATTCTAATAACAATAGATCCGGAAGAGGCTGCAAGAAGAAAGACAAAGGAGGACAAATTGAATTTCTTTGAGAATTTTGAATTTTTGAAGGATGTTCAGGAGAATTTTTTAACAGCGATACAAAATAAAATTTTGTGCGAAAACACATTGATCTTGGATGGAAACAGATCACTTGACCAGCTTTTTAAAGATATATTAAAAAAAATTGAGGCATTTATTTAGTTGTTACTATTACTTCATCTCCATCAAAAAGAACAGTATGCTCATGCTGTGAGATCCTTGCATCACGGTGTTCCTTTAAAATTGGAAAATGTGATATCTGTTTCATAAAAATGTTCTTTTTTAGGTAATCCCTGTAATCCGGATATACGTCCTTTAACCACCTTTCTGCAAATGGCAGTGTGTTGAAATTGTCCACAACTGGATCCCCTTTCTTCAGTTTTGTACCATCAAATATGTATATATTCCCACCTGGCCCGTTGTGTATCATGCCTATACCCGTTGATGCAAATGGTTCAATGGCTATAAGTTGTCCTGGCTCAATTCTTCTTCCGTTTCCATCGTTATAGTTTGGAATGAAGATAGTTGAGTGAAGATCATACCTTTTTATACCATGTCCACCAAGATTCTTTACAGGTTTGAAACCATGTGCGACTATCTTCTCCTCTATTGCCTGGCCTATTCTCCAGATCTCAATACCGGGCCTTAACTTTGAAATTGCATTTTCAAGTGCCTCTTTAGAAGCGTCTATCAAATCTGAGTAATCACCTTTCCCTCCAACTTCCATTGTGGCTGCGTTATCTGAAATGTATCCATCCACCTGTGCACCTATATCAACCTTAACAAGATCCCCAGTTTTAAATGTCTTTTTATCATCAGGTGACGGTGTGTAATGTGCAGCCTCATTATTAACTGAAAGATTTAATGGAAAAGAGGGCTTTCCACCATTATCTCTTATAAATTTCTCTGTATTTTCAGCCACATCAAGAAATCTGGCTCCTGGCTCAATTAGGCTTAAAGCCTCCTGCAGTGCAAGTTTACCAAGTTTTCCCGCTTCTAGTATCTTTCTTTTCTCTTCAATTTCCAAGATTCAATCCCTCCTCTTCTCACTTCTGAATTCACAATAAGGGCGGCCTTCTACCTTGGTCCCGATTATTTCAAAATCCATTTCAAGCAGATCTCTAATCATAATTTTTTCCCTCTCACATGTTCCTGCATACCTTCTTGAAATCTCAATTATGGGACAATTGTGCTCAATAATTGATATTATTCCATCCTCCCTGCTTTTCAACTCAGGTTTGTATCCTTCTTCTCTTTTAATTTCCAGAAATTTATTAATTTTTCTTGAACTTTCTATGATATATTTTCTGTACTTTTCCGTTTTCTTTTTGTAAATTGAGGAGATTGCATTCATACTGGCTTCAACACCATAGTTTTCCTCAATGTATTTCAGGGTCTCTACAGCCATATTATCACATTCTTTAATGGAATCTTTAAGAATTTTGTCTGTATATCTTATAAAACAAACTGGCCTTCCCTTTTTTTTCTGTCTGTACTCTTTTACTATGAATCCTTCATTTTCAAGTTTTTTGATCCATTTTACAACTGCAGCCTTTGAAATACCAAGTTCTTTGCTGAGTTGTGAAAGAGAGGGATTCCCGAGTTTTATAATTGTATTTAACACCCTTGATCTCTGGCTACCCTCATAAACTGTTTCCATGATATTTCTGCATCAACAGAAATGATATAACGATTTCTTAAACAATCTAAAAAACCTTAAAATAATGTAATATGATAATCATACATGACTTGGTATAAAGTTGGAAAGGCCGACAAGATAGCTGAGGGTGACATAGCGAAGGTTAAGGCTGGAGACAAAGAGATTCTGATCATGAAGGACAGTGGAAAGATATATTCAACTTCAACTCTGTGCACCCATGAGGAGTACGATCTTGCTGACGGCTTTATGGACGAACATTGCCTAACTTGCCCCAATCACTTTGCTGCCTTTGATCCTGCTACGGGAAAAGTTGTTCATCCCCCAGAGGGTTCTGGTGATATTTCTCCACTGAAAGCATACAAGGTTAAGATTGAGAATGGAGAAATAATGGTGGATGTTGAATGAAAATAGTTGTTCTGGTAAAGCAGATACCGGACGTTAACAAAATCAGATTCAACCCTGAGACAGGAAGAATTGTGAGAGAAGGGGTTGAACTTATGATGAATTCATTTGACAAGAAAGCCCTGGAAGAATCACTGAGAATAAGGGAAAGAATAACAGATACAAAAATATTGGCAGTATCAATGGGGCCACCTCAGGCCATAGATGTACTTAATGAATCATTAAAATTTGGCGTTGATGAGGCATATCTAATTAGTGACAGGCTTTACGGTGGCTCAGATACCTGGGCAACCGCAAAAATAATATCTGAATTCATTAATAAGGAAAGGCCAGATATGGTACTTGCTGGAAAATATTCTCTTGATGGGGAAACCTCTCAGGTTCCACCTGAAATAGCAAGAATGTGCAATTACAATTTTATATCCTCTGCAATAAAGATAGACATTGATGGAAGAAGAATTAACGCATTGCAGTCATTTGAAAAGGGTACTAGGGAAGTTTCAACACTAATGCCGGTTGTTATATCTGTGGATGAGAAGATAAACAAGATAAGGGCAATGCCGGAAAACGTTCCTGATATGAGAGAAAAAGTAAAGATTGCTGACAGTAAATACCTGAATTTCAACTTCAACGGTGCTGAGGAATCCTTGACGGTTGTGAAGGGAACAAGCGAGGTTAAGAGCAGTAGAAGTGTGAAATTCATTGACATTAAAGAAGCAATAAAAATTATCAGAGAAGAGGGCAGAAAGAAATCTCAGGTGGAGGTTGAATATATAGAAGTTCCAGCTTCTGAATCAAAAAAAACCTGCATTTCTGTGGGTCTTTCAGATCCAAATCTTTTCCTTGAAATTGCAGGCAAATGCCAGCAGATTTCACTGGAATCCTCCTTGAGGCATGTTGCAATTGGAAATATTTCGCCAGAATCTGTTAAAGATCTTCCAGCATCTGAATACAGATATTTCAAAAGTGAAGATCCATCTGTTATTGCATCAACAATTGAAGAAGCAATCAAAGAGTTGAAACCAGAATTTGTAATTTTTCCGTCCACAAATCTTGGAAGGGATGTTTCATCGTTCATAGCAGCGGATATGTCATTGGGACTCACTGCAGATTGTATTGATATTAAGTATGAAAATGAAAAATTGATTCAATATAAACCAGCCTTTGGAGGAGGTGTACTTGCAAGAATAGAATCTAAAAAGGTTCCTGCAATGGCATCCGTAAGACCTGGAATTTTTATTCCATTGCGCTCTAAAAATAAACCTTCGGTTTTAAATATTGAAACAAAGGGTAAGGAATCAATTGAAATTAGGGGCGAATCAAGAGAATTCTCAACTTTTCCATCTATTCAGGGGGCAAGAATTGTATTTGGAATAGGAAGAGGAGTCAAGGGTAAGGGTAACGTCCAGAATATTGCAAATCTCATAATTTCAAAAGGATTTGCTGTGGCTGGCACAAGACCAGTTGTGGACATGCATTTTCTACCAAGGGAGGTTCAGGTTGGCCTCACAGGTGTCTCAATATCACCAGATCTTTACGTGGCACTCGGTGTTTCTGGCCATGATAACCATATGGTTGGTCTAAGATATGCAAAAAAAATTCTGGCAGTGAACAGTCAAAATGATGCACCAATTTTCAATAATGCAGATTACGGTTGTATTGCCAGCGTTGAAGAGTTCATAAAAGAACTGGAAAATCTCTAAAATTATGAACTATCATAATTTTTTATAGATTCTTCATACATCTGAATGCCTATTCCGGCTATCAAAAGGAGGCCTGCTACTATTTCTGCCTTTATGTTTACTAGTCCCAGGCCTAGGAGAGAGAACCATACAGCGAATGATCCAACAATCACGGACAATATAAGCTTGACATCGTCCTTTTTCCATAGTGCTATTATAAATGCAATCGCACCTCCCATAAGAGAATAAATTGCACTCAATCCTCCGATTTCGTAAAGTCCAAAAAGTACAAAGAAACCAAAAAAAGCCCCAAAAATTACATCCTTTACCCTATAAAAGATTAATCCTCCCACAACAGCACCGATGATCAATACAAGTATAACAGGAACCCCTGTGGGATGAAGCCTTATGAGTAAGAATGCCGTAAGAAGGAAACCAGCATATGCTCCAAATAACCATGATAATGCATCAAAGGCCTTTTTTCCAACAAAGAGGAGTATTATCCCCACAATGAGTATCAAAATGTATATTGTAAAAGAGGAAAAACCGAAAACGTCAGATGGTATCAGAGATTTGGAAGTGAGAGGGGTGATATTCATTGTCTAAAAAATATTTCAGCTTAATTAATATATCTGTATAAATTCATTGAGGGTTATTCATGGAAAGACCAATTATAAAAGCAGGAAAAAATGTATCTCTAGGATTGATAGAAAGATCAGACGCCGAATTTTTTTATACCACACTTAACAATCCTGATGTAAACAGAAATCTCACATCCTTCATGCATGCCTATACACTCATTGGGGAGTATGAATGGATAGACAACAATTCCATTGTTGGTGATAAGCAGATAAATTTCGCAGTGATCGAGAACTCATCAAAAAGGATATGCGGAGTTGCAGGTCTTAGCAACATGGATAACAGGCAGGTAGGAACTGCAGGGTATTTCCTATCCAAAAATTCCTGGGGAAAGGGTTATGGCACAGAGGCTCTGAAACTTCTTCTTGACTATGGATTCATGACACTGAATTTAAGGAAAATAATTGCATATGTTTACCAAACAAATCCTGCCTCATACCGGGTGATGGAAAAAAATGGGATGAAGCTGGTGGGCAGACTAAGAGAACAGTGTTTTATCCCGGAACATGGATATTCAGATGAACTGATATACGAGATACTCAGGAGTGAGTATGTGAAACTATCCTGATCACATCTCCATTTTTCAGTTCATGATTTTTTCCAACAGCTATTTTTTTTCTGCAATCGATGGCCTTTATGAATCCTTCTCCTATTTCAGTGTGAACAGCGAATGCAAGTTGCTGAGCAGTGGCTCCGTTATTCATAACAAAAGCATCAGGGAGAACGTTTCCATCCTTGTCTGTCCACTTTGTTTCGTCATATACAGGATAAACAACTATCCTGTTCATCCTATCAATTATGAGCCATTTCAAAAGATCCTGGGCTCTCATAATGCTTTTTGAGGCATAGGCATTTCTGATTATTGATATGGCATTTTTTTGTTTTTCCTTGGCTTTATCTGTGGCTTCAATGTGAAGTATGTCACTTAAAATGGAGTTATTAACAGCTTTTGCAATGGAAAGTTCATAATCCGCACTTATAACAGGATATTTAAGAGACTTCAATTCACCGTTTTTCAGGAGGTCTCCTTTGTTTATCACCCTCACTATTGGTCTCACCTTTGAAAAAAAGACCTCTGCAAATTCCTGGAATTGTGCGTCTCCCCAGTCTTGAATTTTGGATGGAAAAGAGCCGGCTATAAGTACCTCTTTAAGTTCTTTCATACCTATTCCAAAAAAAGAGACCTTTTCAATTATTTTATCTTCAAGGGGAAGATTTGACTGCTTGTATTTTCTTACAAGTTTTTCCCAGTCTCTGGAAAGCCTTGAAACCATCCATTTTTTTATTTCAATTTCTATCATTTCAGCTTCCTTTTCAATTTCATGTGGTGAGAG
The DNA here is from genome assembly GCF_052315375.1 of Caldiplasma sukawensis. Lineage (NCBI taxonomy): Archaea > Methanobacteriati > Thermoplasmatota > Thermoplasmata > Thermoplasmatales > Cuniculiplasmataceae > Caldiplasma > Caldiplasma sukawensis. The sequence goes on along the minus strand of NZ_JBLSDG010000006.1, from coordinate 4,091 downwards.
TATTTTTCCGTTGTCATCAACGGGGCTTATGAGATGAATGAAACTATCTGCCTCTCTTAGTGAATCTAGAAATTGATTTCCCATGCCTTTTCCCTCTGAAGCCCCTTCTATAAGTCCTGGTACATCAAAGATTTCCACAGAAACATATCTGCTACCATCAATGCAGAAACCACTTCTGGGATTACACTTATTGCCTATTTCATTGTGAGGACATTCAACTTTGAAATATCCAATGGCAAGGTTTGGCTCTATGGTTGTAAATGGATAATTGCCTATGGCTGCATTAACCCCTGTGACTGCGGAGAAAAATGTTGATTTACCGGCATTGGGTTTTCCTATAACCCCTACCTTCAGCGTCACTATGCTCTTTTCCCTTCAATAACTCTTATATCATACCCGAGAGGGCACTTTACCTTTTCCCCAATTGATTTTATTGTTATCCTTAAATCCCCCGGATGATGCATCATGTTGCATTTTTCTATATTGGGACATGTCAAATGTTCGCATTTTCTTCCCTTAAGAGTAATTGTTGATCCTTCAATTACCCTCTTGGTATATTCAACCAGATATGGTTCTTCCACCTCTTCCACCTTAACTGTGGACACAGAATTCTTATTGAATACATTACATGGGTGAACCTTATCTCTCACCTCAACTATCCTGTACAGTTTACCCTGCTCCAGGTTAAAACAAACATTCTTAATTTTACATTCTGAACATGTCTGAAGAGGTTTAACATACCTGAATACGTGTCCCTCCGCCGCCTGATCAACTCCTATTAGTGTTATCCTTCCAGCCATTTTAACCCAACTCTTAATCTATTATCCCGGTTATTCTAAGAGCATTTTCAGCAGCACTGTAGCTCAGATCAGTATCTCCAAGTATTGTATATCTTTCAGGCCTTATTCTGTGAGCGCTACGAACAGCGTCTATCATCACACTTTCCTCTATGCCGTAACTTGATGATTGAAGTTTTATTCCAATACTTTCGTAAACTCTTTTCAATCCTTGCCAGTCACCACCGTGGAAAAACATTGCAATTATTGAACCAATTGCCACTTCCTCACCATGTATTGCCTTACCTGGAGAGAAAGTTTCTATTGCATGTGCAATAAGATGTTCGCTTCCACTGGCTGGCCTTGATGATGAAGCTATGGCCATTGATGTACCTGACGCCAGTATTTGCTTTGTAACCAGCCATACTGATTCTTCCACACCTGGCATTATAAGATGTACTTTCTCAACAAGTTCCCTTGCTGCATACTCCGCGATTGCAGCTGCACTACTGCTGAAATCCTCACCTTTTAATCTGTTTGCAAGTTTCCAATCAAGTATTGAAGTCTGATTAGCAATAACATCTGCAGCCCCAGCTGCGAGATACCTGTAGGGTGCCCTAACAAGTATGGATGTATCAGCAATTATGGATACTGGCATTGCACCCTCTTCTGAAACTGACCATCCGTTTCTTTTTATTGATGCTCTTGGAGATGCTATGCCATCATGACTTGGTGTTGTTGGAATGCTTATGAGTGGAATATCCATTAGATATGCAATTTTCTTTGCAAGATCTATCTTACTTCCTCCCCCAACTCCAAGAACTATATCAGGTGCGTACTCTTTTGCACTCATCTCAATTTGATTCAAATTTTCTTCTGTAGCATTGCCCGTTTTTATCATCAAACAGTCGAGGGTTGCATCCTCAACCATGTTCAGAACTTCCCTTCCAGCAATGTTCTCTGTAAAACTGCCTGTTATGATCATGACCTTATCCCCTCTGATATTCTTTTTAACTACCTCTGGTACTTTTTCCAGAACTCCGTGACCTACGAACACTTCCCGGGGGAATTGCATCATTTTATATTTGCTGAACTCCATGTCAAAGCCAGTTTACCATGTAATTGAATAATATAAATGTTCTTAAACTGTTTCTGACAAATAAAAAAAATATAATTTATTCACCAGATGAAGACCTTTTCCAGCATATTCTTTTTACCATTTGCAAATTCCTGAAAGACCTCATCGAACTTCTCATGGTTCCTTGGAGGTATTTCCCCTCTGAATCTTGCCGGAGAATGAGGATCTATTGTTATCCTCCGCTTGCTTTCTTCATCCCTGGTATTGGCTTTCCATACTTGCGCCCAGGATATGAAAAATCTCTGTTCCGGTGTAAGTCCATCTATTCTCTTTCTCAATTCAGGATTTTTCTCCAGTCTCCTTTGCAATGCATTGAATGCTATGTAAACTCCACCCAGATCTGCAATGTTCTCACCCAGGGTAAGTTTTCCATTGATTTTAAACCCAGGCAGGATTTCGTATGAGCTGTACAAACTCACCACATGATCAGCCCTTTTTCTAAAATTCTCTGCATCTTCTTCACTCCACCAGTCATTGAGATTTCCCATGTCATCGTATTTTCTTCCCTGATCATCGAAACCATGGGTTATCTCATGAGATATAACACCGCCAATAGCACCATAATTCACGGCATCATCCGCATTAACATCAAAGAATGGGGGTTGCAGTATCCCAGCTGGAAATACTATCTCATTATCAGTTGGTGAAAAATAGGCATTCACTGTTGGAGGAGTCATAAACCACAGCTCTCTGTCCACATTTTTTCCTATCCTTTCAATCTGTCTTCTGAATTCAAAATTAGCGGATCTCAGGTAATTTCCAACGAGATCATCTGGTCTTATTTCAACTGATGAATAATCGATCCATTTTGATGGAAACCCTATTTTTGGTCTGAATTTTTTGAACTTTTTCAGAGCCCTTTCCTTTGTTTTTTCTGACATCCAAGGAAGATTTTTAAGTCTCTCTTCAAAAACTTCCCTTATATCGTTCACCAAGGTTTCCATCCTTTTTCTTGCCTCCGGTCCAAACTCCCTTTTTACATAAAGTTGTCCCAAAGCTTCCCCTACCATTCTGTCTATTATGCTGACAGCTTTTTTCCATCTTTTTTCAGGTTCCATTTGTCCCATCAAAGTTCTGCTGAAGAAGTCGAAATTTTCCATTTCAAATTCCTTATGCAGAAATGGTGCTAATGTTCTCAAAACAGCCCATTTCATGTAATTTTTTATAACCTTAAGTTCCGTGTCATCAATCAATCTATCCAAAGAACTCATAACCTCTGGCTGACCAATTATTATGTAATCAACCGATGGTGATTGAGAGAGTTCAAGAAATCTTATGAAATTAATATGCTTAAATTCTTTTTCTACCTTATCCTTTTCAAATCTGTTGTAATTTTTTTCACTTTCTCTTAATTCATGCTGTGGTCTGCTTGCCTCAGCAATTTTTTTCTCAAAAGTGAAAATTTCATTTGCAGTTTTTGATGCCTCTTCTTCACTCAATCCATAAAGAGAAAACATTTTTTCAACGTGTTTAATGTATTTCTCTCTAACATTGCTGAATGCATCCAAAAGATAGTAGTCTCTGTTAGGCATTGAAAGTCCACCCTGATAGATGTAAAAAGCGTAATAATCACTGTTTTTTCTGTCTCCCATTGAGAATGCTCCAAACAGAACTGGTATTCCATTTGAATAGAGAAATTGCGCAACATCAAGAACATCTTTCTTTGAATTTATTGAGTCTATTTTTCTCATTATGAAATTCACAGGTTCTAGTTTTCTTCTTTCTATTTCTTCAGTGTCCATAACTGAAATATAGAAGTCCCCCACAATCTTTTCAACGAAGTCTCTGCTATCAGCTTTCAAGGCGCATTCTTCAGCAATTTTTCCAAGAATGTAAATATTTCTCTCTCTAAGCTGATTGAAAGAACCCCACTGGGATTTGTCAGAAGGTATGGGGTGTGTCTCCAGCCATTTTCCATTGGAAAAATGATAAAAATCCTCCATGGGATTGTATCTCATATCCATATATTCTATTGAAAATTTGCTTTCTTCTGGTCTTTCGTCCTCCCTGATCTTTTCCAATTGCTTCATTAAAACCATAGTGTCCCAAATGTTGTGTATTTATAAAGGATACCTCCTTTGGAACATTTCCTTAATCTCATCAATGCATTTATAATATCCCCTCAATGATCTCATTGACCATTTGTCATTTATCTCTGCTGCTCTCAGATAAATGAT